>JAYRVQ010000423.1:0-2777 GCA_041918465.1 Anaerolineales bacterium | reverse complement strand
TCCCTTCGCGGCGGTGATGATATCCGGCACAACGCCGAAATGCTCGAGCGCGAACCATTTTCCCGTGCGCCCAAACCCGGATTGAACTTCATCGAAGATGAGCATGATGCCGTGTTTGTCGCAGATTTCGCGCAGGCCCTTCATAAACGACGTGGGCGGGACAACGTATCCACCCTCGCCCAAAACGGACTCAATGAGAATAGCGGCGGTCTCTTTCGGCGCGGTCTGCGAGGCGAGCAGGTGTTCCAACTGCTCCAGCGCGTACTGGCTGGCTTGCTCTTCGGTCATCTGCAAATTGAACGCGTAAGGAAACGGCGCGACGTAGACTCCCGCCATGAGCGGCGCAAAACCTGTGCGATAGATCGTCTTGGACGTGGTGAGCGACATCGTGGCATGAGTCCGCCCGTGGAAGGAGCCGCTAAAGACGATGACATTCGGGCGTCCCGTCGCGGCCTTGGCAATCTTGACCGCGTTCTCCAGCGCCTCCGCGCCTGAATTGGCAAAGAAAAACGAGTCAATCGAAGGCGGGACGAGCGGACGAATCTCTTCGATGAGTTGCAACATCGGCTTGTGGATGACGATGTTCACCTGCGCGTGGATGAAGTTCCCCGCCTGTTCGCGGATCGCTTCCACGACCTTCGGGTGGCAATGACCCGTGTTCGTCACGCCGATGCCGCTGGTGAAATCCAGAAGTTTGCGTCCGTCGTCGGTGTAAATATACGAGCCTTCAGCGCGCTCCGCGACGAAATTGAAGATGCGACTCCAGGCGGGAGTCATGTGAGGGAAGTTTTCGGAATAAAGAGTGTTCATCGGTTCTCCAGTGCAGGTGCCAGGTCACTTGACACTGGAGAACTTGACACCTGACACTTGTGATTTATGCAGGCAGGTAGTCTGCCGCCCATTCAATGTCGAGATTCTTGAGTCCCGCGCGGGTGGGGGCGCCGTTGGCGGTCCAACCTGCCAGCTTGTAATACGCGTCAATGGCAGAGTCCACCTCCTCGTGAGTCAGAGCAAAGCCGCTGGTGGGGCCAGTCCCCACGAGGGGCTTGAAGAATTTCTTGGGCAGTTTATCATCCTTGCGACCGAGTCCCTCGCGGGCATTGAACGTGCGGAAGAGATTCAAGCGACGGCGGCCAACAGCCATCAACTCGTCGAGGGTGATATCCCAGCCGGTGACGGCGCGCATCATCTCGGCAGTCTGTTCGCCATCGTAGAGAGTCCAGGTCGGACCGTAGACGAATTGGCAGAGTTCGGCGGAGTCGAGCATGGAGTAAAAGACTTCGGTCTCGTAGGCAAAGCGGACTTTTTCCTCGGTGAGCGAGTAAGCGGGTTGCGGCGCGCCAAGGCCGATTTGCTTGAGTCGATTCAAATTGAAATCGGCAACCCCATCTTCGTAATACGGATCGTGCTCACTGGACTGGTGGTCTGCGCCGAAGGGGTTGACCGCGTAGATAAGCGCGAGGGTGCGCTTGGCCTGCGGCATGTGTGCGGGCATCTCCGCGCCTTTGACGGTGATGAGGCACTCGTCCGCGTCCCGGCCCCAAATCCTCGCAACGCGCTCAGAGCCCTGTCCAAGCAGTTTGCCAAAATCGGTATTGCCTTTAACAATTTGATCAAGAGTTTTGAGCATGGCATCGGCATCGCCAAATTTAAGTTCGTAACCGCCAGTGTCCTTGGTGGTGATGATACCCTTCTCAAAACATTCCATCGCGAAGGCAATGGTCGCGCCACAGGCAATGGTGTCCACCGCGTATTCATTGCAGATCTGATTCGCGTGCGAGACCGCGGCCAGGTCGCTGATGCCACAATACGAGCCAAACGTGCCGAGCGTTTCATATTCGGGGCCGCCGTATTTTGGATCAACCTTGTATGGGCCATCCTTGATCTCGACGACGCGCTTGCAACGGACAACGCACGAATAGCAGGTATCGCGTTCCTTCAGGATGGTCTCGGCCATTTTCTCGCCGCTGATGGGTTCGCAACTCTCGAACTGGCCTTCATTGTAGTTGCGCGTCGGAAGCGTGCCGATAGTATTGTTAAACAGCACCACGACCGCCGTCCCGAATTTGGCAAGGCCGTCCATATCGCCGTTTTCGGGGATGGCCTTCGGCCCGATGCGGTTCAGCGCGGTGACGACTTTCGCGTCTGCCATCTGGACCTTCTGCGTGCCGCGCACTGCGACGGCTTTCAGACCCTTGGAAGCCATCACCAGTCCCATGCCCGTGCGCCCGTTGTGACGATTGGACATCGAAACAAGCGATGAAAACAGCACACCATTTTCCGCGCCTGGTCCGTGTTGGAGAATTTCGGCTTTCGAGTCCACTTCCTTGTGAAGGAGATTGTCCACTTCCCCCGTCAATTTGCCCATCAAGTGAGAGGCGTCGCGCAGTTCGGGTTTGCCTTCAACAATCGCAAGATAGACAGGCTTAGGCGATTTGCCTTTGACGACGATGCCGTCGAATCCTGCGAATTTCAACTCGGCGGGGAAGAATCCGCCACTCTGCGAATCGCCGATGCCGCCGCTGATGGGGGACTTGGCGTTGGCGTTCAAGCGGCTTTGACCCGAGATCGGCGCCCCCGTGGTCACGCCCGCCATCAGGGTGAGCACATTATCGGGTCCGAGCGGATCGGCGCCCTTGGGCATTTCGCGCAGGATGTAATACATCCCCATGGCGGAACCGCCCAGGTACTTGCGGTAGAAGGATTCTTGCGGCTCCTCGATCTCGAGTTTCCCCCTGGTGAGGTCAACGTGCAGGATCTTTCCGTTGTATCCGTTT
>JAYRVQ010000422.1:0-4347 GCA_041918465.1 Anaerolineales bacterium | reverse complement strand
TGACCTTCGCGGTGGTCGGCGTATTGTTACAGGTTGGCTTGTGGATGATCAACCAGAAATGGCTGACTTCACTGGCGAACCTGGCGTTTTTCATTGTCCTGCGCGTCATCTTTGCCACGGCGCAGAACATCATGCATCCGCCGCCCTCGCCGATTTTCAATTCGGGAAATTACTCCATCATCGGGTTCTTCGTCGGGTTGAACGTGCTGGCCTGGGTCGCGGCGTATTTCCTGACACGCTGGTTTCTGCGATTCAGCGAGTCATAGATTCAGCGATTCAGCGAATCAACGACCCAATCAATTGGCAAGTCAAGGATTTGGTAAATTCACAAAAGGAGGATGGAATGGAATATGCGGATTGGGAAGCCGACGTACCACAGGAAATTAAAACTGAACCGATTTGGAAATTCGCTGGATACCGCAAAGCACTTTATCTTTATGATTTGATTTGGGAAGATACCGAATCGTGGATGAAGGATGACCGCGGACGAAAACTGGCAGACCAAATTGTTCGTAGTTCGGCCTCCATTTCTGCCAATCTCGAAGAAGGACTTGGTCGCGGCTATGGCAAGGAACTTCTCTATCATTACAGGGTGTCCCTCGCCTCTGCCCGTGAGACCAAAGGCTGGGTTTTTCGCGCAAGACGCTTTATGAGTAAAGAAACAGTGCAAGCGCGGCTATTTCTTGCTAATGAAGTGATTGCTTTGCTCGTTACCGAATTGGAACACCAAAAATCCTTTCAGCGTAAACGTTGACCCGCCAACTCCCTGACTCTTTGACTCCCTGACTCTTTGACTCCCTGACTCTTTGACTCGCTGACTCGCATGTCCCGCCTCCGCCTCATCCTCCTCACCCTCATCCGCGTGGTGCTCAGTACCGCGCACCGCATGATCTATCCGTTCCTGGCGGTCTTTGCGCGCGGCCTCGGCGTGGACCTGATCTCCGTCTCTGCGTTAGTGGCGAACCGGGCGCTTTTCGGCGCGGCCACACCGTTCATCTTTCCCTTCATCGAATCACGCGGACGAAGATTCGGGATGGCGCTGGGACTCGGACTCTTCATCACCGGCGTAACCCTCGTGGCAGTCAGCCCAAGCCTGGTCACGTTGGGGGCGGCGCTCATCCTGGCAATGGTTGGCAAGGCTTTCTTCGATCCGTCGGTGATCGCATATCTGGCGGACAACAGTCCATACGAACGCCGCGGACTCATCACCGCCCTTTCTGAGATCTCATGGTCGTCCTCGTTCATCCTCGGCGTTCCGCTGATGGGATTTCTCATCGCGAAATTCGGCTGGAACTCGCCGTTCATTTCGTTGGGATTGGCGGGGGTCCTGGCCTTCTTCGCCATCCTGTTCCTCATCCATGACACACATCCGGTCGAGGCGCACAAGGATGGCGCGCTTGGAAACGTCCGCGCCATCATCACATCCCCGCCCGTTTTGGCGGCGTTATCCATCGGCTTGTGCTCCGTGATGGCGAACGAAATGGTGAACCTGATCTTCGGTGTGTGGCTCGAAGATTCGTTCCAGTTGCAGATCACAGCGTTGGCCGCGGCCTCCGCGATCATCGGCCTCTCGGAATTGGGCGGCGAGGGCCTGGTGGCGTTGCTTGCAGACCGCCTTGGAAAAGCCCGCGCGACTGGTTTGGGCATCGCGGTCAATTGTGTGGCGGCGTTGATGCTCCCCATCATCGGCCGCACGGAAGTCGGCGCATTGATCGGTCTCTTCTTCTTTTATATTTCATTCGAGTTCACCATTGTGAGTCAAATTCCGTTGATGAGCGAAGTCATGCCGAAGGCGCGCGCCACCACGCTCTCGTTCAACGCAGCGGCACATTCCCTCGGACGCGCATTGGGAGCGCTCCTTGTGCCAGGTCTCTACGCGCTCGGATTCGCCACTGTGACCGGCGCGGCGATATTCATGAACCTGCTCGCTCTCGCGGCAGTCTGGTACGTGTCGCGGCATCATCAGTAAGTGGAGAAAAATATGCCTACCCCAAATGATATCCTCGGTCACCTCTCCGCGGGACGCGTGCTGGATGTGGCGACCGGAAGCGGCGGGTTCATCCATTTTTTGATTGAAGGTTTGCAGGACTACGCCGAGATCATCGGTGTGGATAATGTTGACCGCGCCGCGGCATTTGCCGAGGCCTTCAAGGAGAATCCCAAAATTCATTTCCAGCAGATGGACGCGCATCATCTGGATTTTCCCGACTCTTCCTTCGATCTGGTCTGCATCTCCAACTCGCTTCATCACTTTGACACTTCGACTTCGCTCAGTGCAGGCCCTCTGCCTGTTCTCCGCGAAATGAAACGGGTGCTACGCCCGGGCGGACGTCTGCTCGTCTCCGAGATGTTCCGCGACGATCAGACCGAGACGCAGATGACGCATGTCCTGCTCCATCACTGGTGGGCCGCGGTGGACACTGTTAACGGGATCGTGCACCGCGAAACGTATCAGCGGCGCGAACTTGTCGAAATGGTGGACAGCCTTGGGCTTGAGAATGAAGCGGCGTATGATCTGTCCGAACTGGATGAGAATCCAAAAGATCCCGCCATTCTCGCGGAATTGAATCCTGTCTTCGAGCGGTACATCCAGCGCGCTGAGGGGCATCCCGATTTGCAGAAACGCGGCGCGGAATTACGTCAACGCGTGGAGGAGATTGGATTCCACAGTGCAACGACGCTGATGGCGATCGGGCGGAAGGTGTAGCCAGCGTGCTATAATGACTTATCAAATTCAATCTCACACATGAAGGATGCCAAATTGGCTAAAGTAAACTATCAATACGAAAAACGGCAGAAGGAACTGCAGAAGAAGCGCAAGAAAGCTGAGAAGGAAAAACTCAAGCAGAGCAGAAAGAGCGGCCAGGTTGAGGAGACGCAAGTGCCACAAGAGTCTCAGGAAGTTCAAGAAACTCAAGTGGCTCAGGAAACTCCAGCAGTTCAGTCCCCAGCGGCTCAGACTCCAGCAGAGTAAGCGCTTTTTACAAATCAGAAGCGTCCAAAAGGGACCAATACCTTCATGGGTTGGCCTCTTTTGGACGCTATAATCTTCCCATGAACTCCCGCCCGATTATTTATCGCATTCACGCCATTCAACGCATGTTCGAGCGGCGTATCTCGGGGGAGAATGTACGGCAGGTTTTGCAAGCGGGGGAGGTGATCGAAGATTATTCCGATGAGATGCCTTTTCCCAGCAAGTTGATGTTAGGCAAACGCGGGGAGCGTCCTTTGCATGTTGTGATGGCGGAAAATACAAGAGAGAACGAGTTGGTTGTGATCACAGTTTACGAACCCGACCCCTCGCAGTGGAAATCCGGCTCCAGGAACAGAAAGAAATGAAGTGCTTCATCTGTCAACAGGCTGAGACTGTCACTGGGATGACTTCCGTTCTGCTGGAACGCGGCGAGATGACGCTGACGGTGACGAACGTCCCCGCGCGGATCTGTCCCAACTGTGGGGAAGCGTATGCCGATGAGACAGTGGCCATGAATCTGTTGCGTCAGGCCGAGAAGATGGCGCGGGAGGGGATGAAGGTGGAGACGCGGGAGTATGGACTTGGGGAGGGTGTCGCGCCTACGAAGAGGTAGAGGCGGGTGGGGCTTAAATCTTTTCCCGATTGAATTGTGTCTCGTACAGTTGCGAATACAATCCTCCCATCGCGAGCAACTGCTCGTGCGTGCAGCGTTCGACAATCTTCCCTCGATCCATCACCAAAATCAAATCCGCCGCGAGAATCGTGGACAGGCGATGCGCGATGACGATGCTCGTCCTGCCTGCCATGACGCGCTTCAACGCGTCTTGAATGAGAGATTCGGATTCGCTATCGAGGGAACTGGTGGCCTCGTCCAAAACCAGAATGCGCGGGTCTTTGAGGATGACGCGGGCGAGGGCGATGCGTTGTTTTTCGCCGCCGCTCAAACGGTAGCCGCGCTCGCCGACAATTGTGTCGTAGCCGTCGGGCAGGTCAACGATGAACTGGTGAATATTCGCGGCACGCGCGGCGGCCTCCACTTCGGCGGGCGAGGCATCGGGGCGGGCATACGTCAGGTTGGTGCGGATGGTGTCGTGGAAGAGATACGTTTCCTGCGTCACCATGCCGATGGCGTTGGCGAGCGAGTCGAGCGTCACGTCCCTCACGTCATGCCCGTCAATGCGGATGACTCCCTCGGTGGGATCGTACAGGCGCGGGATGAGATACGTCAGCGTGGTTTTGCCAGCGCCGGAGGGGCCGACTAACGCGACCAACTGTCCCGACGCGGCGATAAAGGAGACGCCCTCCAAAGCGACCTCGCGCGCCTGGGAGGTCGCGTCCGCCTCCCCGTCGCGGGACGCGGTCTCGTCATCCTT
>JAYRVQ010000421.1:0-13371 GCA_041918465.1 Anaerolineales bacterium | reverse complement strand
GACTGCACAGACGAGGCCGTCCTGATGGAGGATGTGACCATTCTCGACGGGACGCGCATGAAAAGCGGACAGTCCTTCACGAAGACGTGGCGATTGAAAAACATGGGCACCTGTCCGTGGGACGCGAGTTACCACCTCGTCTTCCTGGCGGGGAACCGCATGGGCGCGCCCGATTCCGTCGCGCTCACCGTCACCCTGCCCGGCGAAACTGTGGATGTTTCAGTGGAACTCATCGCGCCATCCCAAAACGGAAATTACACAGGCGTTTTTGGGTTACGGAATCCGTTCGAGCAGACTGTGCCAATCGGGTTGAGCGACAATTTCTGGGTGAACATCATCGTTGGGGAGGGATCGTCCATCAATCCATCGTCCGATGACGCGACCGCGCCGGGTGGGATTCCACTCATCCAAACGGCGACCAACTGCGCGGTCAGTTTGAACGAGGGGTACGTCAGCGAATTGTTTAATCTCATCAACGCGGCGCGGCGCGAGGCTGGTCTCAACGAACTGGTCGTCAACGCGCAATTGACAGCGGCCGCGCAGGGTCACAGCACAGACATGGCGTGCAACAACTTCCTGAGCCATTTTGGCTCGAACGGTTCTTACATCCATGAGCGTTTGCGCGCGGCGGGATATTTGAACGCGGGCTTCAACGAGATCATCGCCATCGGCACGCCGCAGGATGCGATGTACCAGTGGCGAAACGATGCGGGGCATTGGGAGATCGTGGTCAACCCGAATATCACCGATATTGGCATTGGCTATGCCTACTCGGCGACGAGCGATTATGGCGGCTATTTCACCGTTGATTTGGGGGCGCCGTGAGGGAGGTTGTATGATTAGGCGATAGATAAAAATTCTGCTGGAGATAAGAGCTAATGCATAGAGAGTGATGTAGAGTGAAGTAGAATGCAGTAAAAGTTTCAACCGTGGATCTCGAATAACTGATAATGCCACAGTCAAGAGAAACAAAGTGACCCACAATCAATTACGAAAAGCGACCACCATCGCGGCAGTAGTATTAGCAAGCATTGGACTTTGTATTGGGTTGTTACGCGTAGTGTATTGGCTGGAAAAGAAAGAAATCCCCACTACCACCTTGGAAAAATATTACACTATTGACCCAGAAACAATTCTCAGGTCTATTTTGCAGGAGGAAAAAGATGTTTTTACTCCTGCCGATATTGATCTCTTATCAGAAATGGAATGGTGGGTTGGCGATGCGCCAAATTGGTCGCAGGCTGATTATTTGCAGGTTGCAGAAGCGCTAAATCAGTTCATTTGGAATGAGTCTTTGGATGATTTTGAAATCAACTACATGGATTTCACGCTAAACTGTGAAGATGTAAATGTCGGTTTTCGAGAAGGCAGGTTTGGTTTTTTCAAAATTATTTATGAAGATGGTGAGAAGAAGCGTATCGAACGTAAGATGATAATTGTTCCATCCACCAAATCAATCGCGGTGTGGGAAAACAAATACCATCCTTACCTGGTAAATTGGAAGAAAATAGACAAAAGTAAATTTGCCATTACGGCAAACGATGCTTTGCAGATTGCAGAAGATTCGGGAGGAAAAGATCAACGAACACGAATTCAAAATGATTGCTTTTTATATGTCAGTCTGTATCCTGCTTCTGCTCAATTCAAAGGTTGGCATGTTGTTTACCAAACCGTTAGTGGCCGTGACTTCAACAGGATTTTTACACTTTGGGTAGACCCATACACTGGAAAAAATAAGTAACATCGAACATTGCGCAAATTCACTTACCTCAACCAAGTTTTTCTTTAAAAACCTCGAACTCCTTCACTTTCCCCTCCACCTTTGACCAACGTCTGATCTCTTCCAAGTCCACTTTCTGCTTCTTCGCGACCAGAACCGCCTGTGCTAATCCTTGTTGGTCGTTCCAAAAATAGAATGCACACAATCTATTCTTGACACAATCCGTTGGGGAAATTACCCGCAGAGTACCTGTCGGCAGTTCGACATCGTTGATCTCCTTTACAGGCTCTTCGCCAACCGAAAGCGGTCCATCAGGAAATTCCACAAGGAATTTCGATTCGGGATGCTGAAAATAACGTCCGCTTTCCCGAAAGCCCATTTTCTCCATCGCCGCCTTGAACATGCTTCTCTTTGCAAATCGCACGTTGATCAAGTCCACATCTTTTGAGACATACTTGTTACTACTGTAGAATGAAACGGTAGCGCCGCCTGAAAGGACGAGGTCAATTCCATCGGCGCGTAATTGGGTTTGAACATAGGCGGCCAGTTCGGCCAAATTCATTTTCCCGATTTTCTTCATAAGGCTTTTCCTCTTCCTCTCGGCCTGCGACGATTCATCACCAGATTCTCGCGTTCGTCTTCGGGATAGAACGTCAACGCCTTGGCGAGCAAACTCTTCAACTCTGCCAGAAACGGGTAGCGCGGATTGAATGTGTAGGGGCGCGTCCGTCCCACCTCGCGGCTGGAGAGGACGCCCGCGGCTTCGAGTTTGTCCAATTGATTCTGGATGGATTTGAGATCTGTCTCGAAGAAACGCGCCATTTCACGCGCATATCCCTCCTCACGAGCAAAGAGGAAGATCAACACGCGTTCTGCATTTTTTGAACCAAACAGGGATGCAAGCATAAAACGCTCACTTTTCGCCTTGACGGAAATATTCCGTTATATGACGGATATTTTCCGTCATTTTACCACTCCCCGCGAAAATCAAAAAGGCGCGACATCTCTGTCACGCCTCTCAATTACCACTTACCACTTACCAATTACAAGCGTTCCAACTCCTCCACCTGCTCCTTGATCACATCGAACCCGCCCTGCCAGAATTTTGCCGAGCGGATGTCTATGCCCGCTTCGGAGAGAATCTTGGCGGGGGCTTCCGATCCACCCGCGGCGAGGATCTTGCGATACTTCGGTTTGAAGGATTCCCCTTCCGCTTTGAACTGCTTGTAGAGCGAAAGCACCAGCAGTTTGCCAAACGAGTACGCGTACACATAGAACGGGGTGTGATAGAAGTGCGGGATGGCGACCCATTCCCATTTGAATTCGTCGGTCAGTTCCAGCGAGTCACCAAACTGCTCTTTCAGGTTCTCAAAATACATCTTCGAGACCTCGTCCACGCTGGCGTTCTTCATGATCATATCGTGGGCCGAACGCTCGAAGAGGGCGAACCAGGCCTGGCGTCCGATCGTGGCGTAGGAGTCGTCCACTTGGCGGAAGAGGATGTCGCGTCGCACCGATTTGTTTTTCTCTTCGGCCAACATGCGGTCGATCAGCATCATCTCGCCGAAGGTGGAGGCCGTCTCCGCAAGCGGCAGGGAAGAGTGGAAGGTGAACGTGCTGTGGTGCGAGGCCAGCATGGCGTGAATGGCGTGTCCAAGCTCGTGCGCCAGCGTGGCGACCTCGCGCGCGTTGCCCTGATAGTTGACCTTGACATAGGGCGTCATTTCGGGGACGATGCTCGCGCAGAACGCTCCGCCCTGCTTGCCCTTGCGGATCTCGCTATCGAGATGATTCTCGTCGAAGACGCGTTTCGCCAACGTGCCGAACTCAGGGTTGAACGCGCTGAACGATTCGAGCGTCAACTGCGCGGCCTTGTCGAATGTGTACTTTTTATTAGAGGCGGCCAGCGGCGCATATACATCGTAGCGGCGCAATTTCTTGACGCCGAGATGTTTCGCCTTGAGTTTGAAGAATCGCTGGAAGATGGGCGCGTTCTTTTTCGCAACTTCGAGCAACGCGTCCACGGCTTCATCGGGGATGTCGTTCATCAGGTTGCGGACGGAGTTCGGCGTCTTGAACTTCCGCAGGCCAATGCCTTCGTTGTGCCAGTCACGGACGCGCGTCTGGTACATCTGTCCGAGGATGGGACCGTCATTGCCAAAGACGCGGAACTGTTCGCGATAGGCCGCGGCGCGCATTTTCGGATCGGGGCTATAGGCGAAGTTCATTAATTCGCCGCGCGTCAACTCTTTAACTTTGCCAGCCACTTTGAGTTTGAAAACGTAGCGGTTCGTGATCGAGTCATACAAGTTGACCAGCGCGCTGGAACCCGTCACATCCTTGATGTTGACGATCTTCTCTTCGGCTTCGGAGAGCGTATGCGGTTTGAAATGGCGCATCTCTTCGAGATAGTAACGGTAATCGCCGCTGGCATCCATCAGGCGTTTGGCGTTGGCGTCGTCCACTTCCTTCCACCACAGGCTGAAGAACAGGGTGCGGTTCGCCATCTCGGCCATGAACTGCTGGACGCGGTTTTGCAGAGTCTGTGCCGCTTGATTCTGTGTATCCGCTGCAAACGCGAGACCAGCGAACGCATCCAGTTTGTTGACGATACGCGCCATCTCTTCGGAGGTTTTGACAACGTGCAGGAATTCACCCACGGACATATCGGCGCGTAATTTGCCGCGTACACCCTCGAAGGTGGTTACCTGTTCATCAACCTGATCGAAGGCATTTTCCAGTTCGGGGCTGTCCATGCCGGGGAAGAGGTCATCGAGTGACCAGCGGGAAAGTTTGTAGGGCATTGTTTTCTCCTTAACAGTTGACAGTCACTTTTGGAAGTGACCGTCAACTTGAATTTTGGTTATGGCACCACCGCGAAATGATTGGTCAGCACGTATGTGACGTAATTTTCCCACAACGCCTGGATGTCTTCGCGATGGTAATCGTGGTCCGAGAAGGTTTGGATGATGACGCGTCCCTCGATACAGGTGGTGATCAGCCCATAGTCGGAGGAACGGCTGGGGAATCCGCCCGCAAGAATTTGGGCATCGCCGCCAGTCACGCGGACGTAGTCGCCAGCCTTGTCTTGCCAGTAACCGATGTAATTGGTCAGGCTAAAACTGCTGTTGGGTGTGGTGAAAACGGGACTGTCAGACTTGAGAGTGTAAATCGAATAATCTCCCGCAGAACGCACACTCTGGAATCGGATGCCGCACTTGGAAGTCAACTGGCTGATGCGTCCCACTGCCGTATCCGAGAGATACCACATTTCCACGATCAGCGCGGTCTTGTCGTTGGTCACCTTGGGCACGATCACATCCCAAAATTCGCCCTGCACTGCCGAGCGGGCTTCTGCGGCGATGATGATCAAGTCCCATTTCGTACCCGAATTAAGATAATTCAGCAGATCGCCTATGTCTGCTGTATAAGTAACATAGTCGAAATCCATCAGATCAATCGTCGGCTTGACCCAGGGTTGCAGGGGAGGAACCGCGCCCATCGAGTCCTCATACATCAGAATCCTGGCGGTTTTCATGCGCGCCTTAATATCCTGCGTGGGTGTCGGCAGCACAACCGTCGGCGGAGGCGGCAAGGTGGGTTGCACCTGGGCAGGCGGGGGCGCTTGTGGGGGCACAGACTGTGCGTTCAACGCGGCTTGCGTTAATTGCAAAGCCATGGATGTGCCCTGTATCTCCAGCGCAATCTTTGTGGCATCAATAGCAGGCGCGGGCGGTGCGCTTGTGGCGGCAGGCCCCATCGAAATCGAGCAGGCGAGCGCCACAAAGAGCATGACGGTCCCCAGAAACATAGCCGAACGGCGATTCAATTGAGACATGTCAACCTCCGTTATTGCATCGGTCAGGATTCAATGTCATTATACGTTAAACCGGATGTGGACAATATCCCCATCCTTGACGATGTATTCCTTGCCTTCGAGACGCAACTTCCCTTTGGACTTCGCTTCATTCATGGACCCGAGGCTGGTGAGGTCTTCGTAGGCCACCACCTCCGCCCGGATGAATCCCTTCTGCAAGTCGGTGTGGATGGCCCCCGCGGCCTCCACTGCTGGCGCCCCGCGCCGGACAGTCCACGCGCGCACCTCGTCCTCGCCCACCGTGAAGAAGGATTGCTGATTCAGCAGGTCATACGATAAGCGGATCATGCGATTGAGGCTGGGTTCCTCGATCCCATATTCCTGCATGAACACTGCCGCGTCCTCGGGCGGGAGTTGGGCGATCTCCATCTCCAACCTGCCCTGCAAAGCCACCGTCGGATGATTCACCGAAACCTGCGGCGCAGATTGTCCCTCGCCGAGGTTGAAAGCCGTCAGGATCGGTTTGCGCGTCAACAGGCCGAAACTGGCGAGTTCCTTTTGCTCTTCGGCGTTGAATTCCATGCCGCTCAGGGGTTGGCTTTCCGAAAGAGTTTTATGCAAACGCTCAAAGAGTTCGGTCTGGCGCGCATTCAGGGTTTTGTCGGTGCCGCCCTTCTTGCGTTCTTCAACGAGACGTTCCAATTTCCGCTCGACCGCGACCAGGTCGTTGAGCAGGAGTTCGCTCTCCATCGCTTCCGCGTCCCGCTGGGGGTTGACCGAACCCGAGGGATGCGGCACGTTCTCGTCCGCGAAACAGCGGACAATGTGGATGAATCCCTCCATCTGGGCGAGTTGGTTCAACAGCTGGCCGGAAATGCCAGTTTTGGCCGCGCCAGCCTCCAGTCCCGCGATGTCCGCATACGTCACTTTGGCGTAGATGGTCTTCTTCGGGTTGAACATGCCGCTTAAACGGTCGACGCGCGGGTCGGGGACGTCCACTACCGCCTGATGGATCTCAATTCGCCCTGCAGATGCCGTGGTCGGCGTGTTGCCTCGCGTCAGGGCATTGAAGAGGGTGGTTTTTCCTGATTGGGGCAGACCAATGATTCCGAGTTTCATCTTGACCTTTTGTGGGGCGGAATGCCATTCCGCTTTACGATTTCATCTTGACCTTGTTGGATAGGGTTTGTTATACTGTGTGTACCGCAAAATTCATTTTGTGTAGTAGCGCAAATTGCTAATTTGCGCAACAAGCCGGAGTGGCGGAACTGGCATACGCGCACGACTCAAACTCGTGTGCCCGTAAGGGCATGAGGGTTCAATTCCCTCCTTCGGCACTGAAATTATACAGCACTTTTTGACCCCTAAAGATTATCTTGAGAGCCATTAGAGGTCAGTCCAGACCGATGATCGCCGCGCATGGCGGCCGCGCACCGGTCATCGTATACAGAATGCCGCGAGGCCGCCATTTGGCGGTCTCGCGCTTTTATTGGCCTTTGTCCTCTATTGGACAAAGAAGGAGATGAGACGATGAAACTTTATCTGTTCTTCTTCGTGATGGACACTCTAATCCTGCTTGCTTATCCGGTTCTCTTTATCGCCTCAAAACTGCGAGAGATTCTGAAAAACAAGCGGTAATCCAGTCAGAACCAAATTCATCGAGGAGTCGCCATGCCCGACATCAATGACATCCTGGCTGTAATTTTGGGGGGTGGACGGGGCGCCCGTTTGAGCCCGCTGACCATCATGCGCTCGAAACCAGCTGTGCCCATCGCGGGCAAATACCGCCTCATTGACATACCCATCAGCAATTGCGTCAACTCGGGCATTTATAAGATCGCGGTGCTGACGCAGTTCAACTCCGTTTCCCTGCATCGTCACATCACGCAGACCTATAACTTCGACGGCTTCCACGGCGGCTGGGTGCAGATCTGGGCCGCCGAGCAGACTCTCGAATCAGAGAACTGGTATCAGGGCACAGCCGATGCCGTCCGCAAGCAGAAATTCGAGATTCGTTCCACGGGCGCGAAGAATGTTTTGATCCTGGCTGGCGACCATCTCTATCGCATGGATTATTCCGCCATGGCGGAATTCCACTGGGCAAACCAGGCCGATATCACCGTGGCCGTCCAACCCGTCGCGCGTGAAGACGCGTCACGATTCGGAATCCTGAAACGCGAGAAGGACTTCCGCATTTCAAACTTTGTTGAGAAACCAAAAGACCCGGAGACTCAGGCGCGTTTTGTGAGCCGGGACGATGCGAAGCGACCATTCCTCGGTTCGATGGGAATCTACCTCTTCAAAACCTCGCTCCTGCTGGACCTGCTGTCGGAGTACCCGAATTTTGACGATTTCGGCAGTGACGTGATTCCCCACGCGCTGAAGAGTCACGCGGTCTACGGCTTCGACTTCGACGGCTACTGGCGCGACATCGGGACGATCCGCTCGTTCTACGACACGAATCTGGAACTGGCGCGTCCCAACCACCCCTTCAACTTTTACGATCACAGACAACCGATCTACACCCATCCGCGCGTCCTGCCCAGTTCGATCATCGAGGACAGCCACGTGGTGGACGGGATGATCGCCGAGGGATGCATCATCCGCAAAGCGGAGATCCGCCACTCCATCATCGGCGTCCGTTCGGTGATCGAGGCGGGTTCGCGTATCGTGGATACCATCATGATGGGCTCCGACTACTACGACAGGCCCGACGATATCCACGGCATTCCCATTGGCGTGGGCGCGGGGAGCGACATTGAAGGCGCCATCCTCGACAAGAATGTACGCATCGGCGAGCGAGTGACCATCCGCCCCTTCCCGCGCGGCACAGACCGGGACGACATCTCTCCCGTGGTTGTGCGCGACGGCATCGTGGTGGTTCCCAAAGATGTGGTCATCCCCGCAGGCACGACCATTGTGCCAAAGTAGATTTGTAAGCAACCTGTAGTTTAACCCCGCTTGACAAGCCACCTATGCAAGGTTAGACTACAGGCGTGTCTGGGGAGTAGCCTCCTGCGAGTTTGTGCAAGTTGCGGGATGGGTTGTCGTCAATACGGAGCCATGCTCCCGGCGACCTATGCGCTCGCTTTCAGCGGAGCGATTGGCGAGACCATCACGGAGGTGCCGTGGTGGTCTTTTTCTTTACAATCAGTTTATATAGGAGAGTCTTATGACTTCTGAAATCAAGGTAGTAGCAACTGAAAACGAACAAGAGAAAGCCTGGCATGCGCTCAAGGCAGAGGAAGTTCTCCGGAGCCTGAAAGTTAAAGAGCAGGGACTCACGACAGAGGAAGCCTCAAGCCGACAGGCAGTATACGGATTAAACCAACTGCAGGAAGCAACAAGGCCGGGACTTTTGAGCATGTTGTGGGACCAGATCAACAGCTTCGTGGTCTGGCTGTTGATCATCGCCTCCGTCGTTTCGGCATTGCTGGGAGATGAGATAGAGGCCGCGGCCATCATGGCGATCGTTGTCCTGAACGCGGTGCTTGGCATCATCCAGGAACGGCGCGCAGAGGAGGCGTTGGCCGCCCTGAAAAAACTGGCCGCGCCCGAGGCGCAAGCCCTGCGCGACGGGCATCGCGTCAGCATACCCGCGCGCGAACTTGTTCCCGGCGATATGGTCTTCCTCGAGGCGGGCAACTACATCCCCGCGGATGTGCGCCTGCTTGAAGCGGTCAACCTGCGGGTGGAGGAAGCCTCCTTAACCGGCGAGTCACTCCCAGTCCAGAAAAGCGCCGCCAACGTCCTCGATAAGGATGTCCCGCTTGGCGACAGAAAAAATACAGCCTTCATGGGCACGCTCGTCTCCTATGGACGCGGGCGCGGCGTGGTCGTCAGCACGGGAATGCGGACGCAACTGGGACTGATCGCGGAGATGCTCCAAAATGTGGAGGAGGAGGAGACTCCCCTCCAACGCCGACTCGATCAACTTGGCAAAACGTTATCCATCGGCTCACTGATCTTGGTTGCGGTTGTATTCATTGTTGCGCTCATCAATTACACAAACATTGGGGATCTCTTCACAGGGCCGCTCACATACTTCAAAGAATATGCGCACGCTATCACCGAGGTTTTTATCATTGCCATCAGCCTTGCCATCGCGGCGGTGCCCGAAGGCCTGCCTGCCGTGGTGACGATCTCCCTCGCGCTGGGGATGCGCGAGATGGTGCGACGCCACGCGCTGATCCGCAAACTGGCTTCCGTTGAGACGCTTGGATCAGCCACTGTGATCTGCTCCGATAAGACAGGCACGCTCACCCAGAACGAGATGACGGTCACAAGTTTGTGGGCGGATGGACAGTTTATGGATGTGACCGGAACCGGCTACGCGCCCAACGGTGATTTCAAGGTGGGAGACAAAACCGTGACTATCGGCGACTACCCCGGCATGTTGACCCTGCTCTGGCTGGGCGCGCTCAACAACGACGCACAACTCGAGTCCACGGGCGAAGCGGACTCAGCCCAGACCTTCCGCGTGGTCGGCGACCCGACCGAGGGCGCCCTGCTGGTGGCCGCGGCCAAAGCCGGGACCCCTTATCACGAGATGCATAAAGCCTATCCGCGCGAAAATGAAATTCCCTTTGACTCAGAACGCAAACGCATGATCACTGTGCACGATATCACCGAGCCAAAGCCAGAGGATTTCTCGCCGTTCTACGATAAGAATCTAAAAAATTGGGATGTGATCGCTGTCAAGGGGGCGCCTGATATGGTGCTGGAATTGTGCACCCAATACCTGGCCATGAACGATGAAACCGAGCCTCTGGACGAAAAAGCCAAAAAGCGCATCCTTGATGCCAATGACGCCATGACTGCCAATGCCCTGCGCGTGTTGGGACTGGCCTATCGCGTGGAAAAGGATGTTCCAAACGGTGAATTGAAACCTGAAGAAGTGGAGAAAAACCTGATCTTCGTGGGATTGGTAGGCATGATTGATCCGCCGCGCATGGAGGTGGCTCCTGCGTTGGATAAGGCGCGCCACGCGGGCATTCGCACCGTGATGATCACTGGCGACTATCCCAACACCGCACGCGCCATCGCCCAGTCCATAGGCCTGATGAAGCGTCGCAAAGGCGTGTTGACCGGCATGGATCTGGACAAGATGAACGACGAGCAATTGAAGCAAGCCATGTCCGACACGGCTGTTTTTGCCCGCGTCTCACCCGAACACAAAATGCGCATCGTGGACGCGTTGCAGGCTAACAACGAGGTTGTGGCAATGACCGGTGATGGCGTGAATGACGCACCTGCCATCAAACGCGCCGACATCGGTGTGGCGATGGGCATCACCGGCACCGATGTAGCCAAACAAACCGCCGACATGGTGCTAACCAACGACAACTACGCCAGCATCGTCTCGGCGGTGGAGCAGGGACGCATCATCTACTCGAACATTCGCAAGTTCGTGTTCTTCCTGCTCTCCTCGAACGTGGCCGAGATCATGATCATCTTCCTCGCCACGCTGGCTGGTCTGCCCGCGCCGCTGACGGCCATCCAACTGCTCTGGTTGAACCTGATCACTGACGGCGCGCCCGCGCTGGCGCTTGCCATGGAAAAGGGTGATCCCGACATCATGGACCAGAAGCCGCGCGCCAAGAACGAGCCGATCATCAACAAGTCCATGCAGTTGGGCTTGATCATTCAGACCTTCGCGCAGACCGGCGCGGTGTTGACGGCCTTCGTTCTCGGGCTGGTGTGGCATCTCGAAGCGGGAGCCGCCATCCCGTCGGGAATGAACGTGCTGAGTTATGTCATCCAGCACGATTGGCGCGGGGTGGATGTCCAAACCGCGGAGACGATGGCGTTTGTAACACTTTCGCTGTGTGAGTTGTTCCGCGCCTACACTGTCCGCTCGGAAAAGGCATCCATCTTTCGTTTGGGAATTTTCTCGAACCGTTATATGCAATATGCGGTGGGACTCTCGATCACGTTGTTGGTGCTGGTTTGCGCTGTGCCGTTCCTGCAACCAATTTTCAACACTCACTTCCTAAGCGGACGCGAGTGGGCATTGGTTCTCGGGTTGGCGATCATCCCGGCAATCTCGGAGGAGATCACCAAATTCTTCCTGCGCCGCAGGGACGCGCAGATGGCCTAGTTTGATGGTAGACTTGCCGCGGAGAATCTACGATGACAGACGACCCGCAAAGCGACCGTCTCAAAGCCTTGATGGAACACGTGAAGAACGGTCACATCTCGACCGAGGGCCTGTTCCCGGAAAAACGGCTTTACAAGACGCTGGCAGTCTTCGGCGACGATGCAGGGACAATGTTCATGCTGATTGGCGAGCACAAGGGCGCGTATGCCATCTTCGAGGCTAGCCAGTACAACGAATGGAGTTTCCACAGCGGACATTCTTCGCTGGAGGGGGCGTTGAATGAAATGAGGGATTTCCAATTAAGACGAATTTCGTGAATCAAACAGGGCGACCCAAATGGGTCGCCCTGAGTTTTTAAGGTTGCACCTCGGGGATTACTTCTTCGCGGGTTTGGACGCTTCCGTGGAATTCTTTGGAGATTCAGTCGAAGGCTTCGCCATGCTTTCGCGTATCTGCTTCCGCAAGGCTTCGATTTCAGGTGAGCGTTCGCCCTGGTCAGTGATGGATGCGCCGAGTTTGTCGGAGAGCAACATCGCCATCAAGGCTTCAATGACACTACCCGTGCCGGTGTCGCCGTCGCTACTGCCCTTGATGAGGATGCGGGGCACCACATCCATACCGCCTTGCTGGATGGCATCTGCAAAGCGTTGCATCACCTGCTGGGTCACCTGGAATTGCGGACCACCGTAAGCACGCACCTGTTCTTCGGTGGCAAGCGCCTGGGCGATACCAATGCGGGCGATCTTTTCGGCTTCCGCCTCGGCCAACGCGCGGATCTGCGCGGCCTGCTGGATCGAGCGCTGGTACTCGGCTTTACCCTGGTCGCTCTGGATGTTGATGTTCAACTCCGCTTCCGTCATCTTGGTCTGCATTTGGGCGCGGGATTGGGCCTCGCGTAGTTCGCGTTCTTTGACAGCGGCTTTCTCCTGCTGGTTGTAGGTCTCTACCTGTTCGACGGCCACTTGTCGCGACCGCAACTGGGTCAGGATGGTTTCGATCTGGGTGTCGCCGACCGCTGAGGAGGGTGTACCGATCAGAACTTCCTCCAACTCCAGGTTGTAGTGATTGAACTTTTCCTTCATCTCCACGCTGGCTTGTTGTTGAATGGCTGAACGATCCTGGAGGAGTTGAATGAGAGTGCGGGTCTGGCCGACGTTCTTGAAGTACGCCGACACCATCGGGTCAAGAGTCTGCTCGACAAGCTTCTTGATGTCGCCGAAGCGCTGAATGACGAGCGGGGCTTTTTTATAATCGATGTGTACCACTACGGAAAGAGGCAGGGACGGCTCGAACGCATCCTTGGTGATGAGCGAGACCTCGGTCAGGTTTTCATCATACTGGTGCGCGCCTGACTCACTGCGGATCCATTTGAGGATAATGTTCGTGGTCGGAACAGTGGATACCTTACCGGCATACGTGTTGAAGGCGTATTTGCCGGGCAGAAGCGCATCACTCCACACACCGCGGTTACCCATTGAAACCAGTTCGCCGTGGCGATATTCCATGCCAGAGAGGTCCGCGCCGGTTTCGCCGGTATACGAGACCACCACGCCCACGTTACCGACTTCGATGATCGTCTTCTGGATCATCTCCACGGTGGCGAACAGGCGGTTGACATAATACGTGCCTTCCACAAGAACCTGCAACTGGCGGCCGCGGAAACCACCGGCCTTCAGGAAGCGGTCAGGGTCCTGAAATTTGTTGTGATATGTATCTGGTTCGGCAGGATTATCG
>JAYRVQ010000420.1:0-4278 GCA_041918465.1 Anaerolineales bacterium | reverse complement strand
TCCACCGCGATCCAGTACAGGTCGTACGTCCCATCCGTCAGGCCGCGTTCGCCAAAACAGGTGTACCCGATCACCCGTCCCGCGTGATGCGCAACGAGGAAGTTGTACCCGCCGTCGTCCCACAACTCGCGGACAGTATCCTTCTCCTCGTCCGTGAAAATGTCAATATTAGCAGTGACCGCCAGGATGCCCTGGCGGTCTTCTGGTTTCGCTGGTTCAATGATCATTTCCAACCTTCGCGATGCAGGGCAAGATTGAGGATGCGATCCACCATCTGGTCGTATGGGAAACCAGCAATTCCCGCGCTGCGAGCAAAACCTGCATCGGGCGCAAGATCAGGGATTTCATTGATGTCGATCACGTACGGAATGCCGTCGCGATAACGCATGTCCACGCGGCCAAAGTCGCGCAGTCCCATGGCGCGGAAGGCGTTGACTGCTGTGGTCTTGATGGTTTCCTCTTCGATCCTGTTGAGGTCTGCGGGGCAAATCACGCTAAAGGAGTTGTACGTGAACGAGTCCTCGATCCATTTCGATTCGTAGGTGAGAAGCGATTTCAGCGGATCATCCACCGCGGAAAAATCATGTTCCGAGATGGGCATTACCTCCATCGTGCCGTTGCCCCACATCGAGACGGAGAACTCGCGTCCCGTGATGTATTCCTCCACCAACGCAGGCTGGGAGTATTCGCTGACGACATAGTCCACGCGCTGGAACATATCGTTGGGATTCGTCACCACCGATTTTTCGTCGATGCCCATGCTGGCATCCTCGTGGACGGGTTTGACGATGGCAGGGAATTGCAGGGACACATCGCCTTTGGGGCGCGAGAAGATTTGATACGCGGGCGTCGGCACGCCTTGTTTGACGAGACGCTGCTTGGCGCGCGCCTTATCCGTGCACAAACGGACTGCTTCCGCGCGCGAACCGGTATGTTTGAATCCAAGTTCCCTCAGCAAACGCGGAATGCGCGATGCGCTGAAATTGTCCCCCGCGAAACCATCGCAGATGTTGAACACGAACGTGTTGCGCTTCGGGTATTGACCCAGATCATGCGCGAACGCGTCGAGATCGTTCTTGACTGGCACCATCACAGTCGGGTAACCAAGACGTTGCAGCGCCTCATAAATGGATTGAGCGGTTTTTGTCGTGTACTGTAAAGCGATCAGGTCTTGCGAATCACCTCGCACAACCTCTTCTTCCTGATTGTAGACGAGAGCGATTAATGAATCTTCTGTGTCCATTTTATTTATTTAAGATTCTCCTTTCAGCGAATCAATTTCGATTCGATTTATACTACATTCTGAATAGGAATCAAGGTTTTTGACCTTAAGATTTGTGTAAGAAATGAAACTTTAAGGTTGGGAATTTAAATAATTCGCGCGCTCGATTCGATGAGCGCACGAATAAATTGACCGCAAAAATCATCAAATCTTAAATTTTAAGGTTTACCAGAGACTCTTTTCACCGCCTGGCCATCAGCAGTATCAGTCACAACCCAACCGCGGGCCGCGATCTCATTGCGAATGCGATCGGAGGCAGCCCAATCTTTCGACGCGCGCGCCTGCTGACGCGCTTCGAGCAGGGACAGCACGTCCGCATCGGGAGATTCGTCATCGACGCGCTTCGCGCCATGAATCAATTCAAGCGCGGCGGGAGAGATTCCGTCTTCCAGCGCGGGCAGTTTGAAATTTCCCAATTCATTCAACGGAAAGACTTTCCCTGCCGCGTAAATTTCAGGATCACACTCGCGCACCAGCGAAACCGAACTCACGCCGCTGACCGTACATTCATTTTTCTCAAAGTCCAGGAGCAAGCCCGTGTGTTCATCCAGACCGACAATGGTGTGATCGGACGGGAGCATGTCGCACCACTGTGCGAATCTTTCCATGCCGATGAAACAACGGCTGGTGTCCAGATCGTCGCCGCCGTCAGTGTTGTTCCAGTGCGGGATGAAGGAAAGCGGAACGTCGAAGTCGGAGAAAAAATCAAGGCCGGGCAGGGAATGGACATCCTGCCCCACTTTGTAGATCTCGTAGACAGGCAGAACCCACGCTCCAACGGAGATGGTCGCGGCGGAGGCGAAGACCAGCGTCGCGCCGAGGCGATGGCGGGCGCGGATGATGTCCCAGGCGAGAGTCCCCTGTAGTTGACGAACCGCGTAGGTGGGACTGCCGGGCCCCATGAAGATGAGATTGGCGTCGAGCAGGGGTTTTAAGATTTCGGGATCGTCGGGGCTGAAGGCGGAGTTGCGTTTGCGCGCGGGAATCACATCCACGCGGGGGGAATAATTTTGGAGACGCGTCCGAAGGAAATCGGCGACGCGTCCCGCGACGGAGGCGGAGTTTAATTCGAAGCCTGCGGGCGTCTCCATAACGGCGACCCGCGGCGAGTCCGGAAGGAGGCGGGCGAGAGTCTCAAAGATGCGTCCACCCGCGAGGGAGGTCTCGCCCGATCCGAGAAAGGCAATGCGTCCAAGTGTCATAAGTCACCAGTAATCAGTGTTCAGTGTTCAGTTGTTGGATGAGGTGGTGAGTTGGTCTATTACGTTGAGCAGGGTTTCGTTTTCGGGGATGTCTGCCATCGAAGCGCCGTAATGTGCGTAGCGAATGCGGCCATCCTTGTCGACAACACACACGAGCGGCATGCGTCCAAGTTTGAAGAGATTAACTTCCTGACGATACTTTACCGCAACGCGATGTTCGGGATCGGGCAGACCAACAAAGGGAATATTTTCAACCCGCCAATATTGTTGAAAGGCAGCTTCAGTATTCGGCCCAATGGCCAGGATCTCTACGCCGCGTTGTTGAAATTTTTCGTATTCATCTTTCATGCGCGCCAACGACGCACGGCAATAAGGTCACATGAAGCCGCGCAGAAACGCCAGAATGACTGGCTTGCCGCGAAAATCCAAGAGGCGGACGGAGTCGCCGTACAAGTCGGCAGTTTCAAATTCAGGAGCGGATTCGCCCGGGGTAAGAATTTTCATTTAAGCAGATCTTTCGCTTTCTCCCAAATTTCATCGAACATCGGCGCAGTCAATTTGCCCGTGGACGTGTTCTGTTGGCTGGGATGATATGAGCAGAGCAGGGTTACGGGTTGCGGGTTTAAAGTTGAAGGTTGCAAGTCGAAGGTCGCGCCGTGGGAAAATTTGACAGTGGACGATGGACTGTGGACGGAGGCGGAATATACTCGCAGGATTCTCTCAAAAGCGATCCGACCGAGGACGACAATGACTTTTGGCTGGATGATTTTGATCTCGCGCTCGAGGAAGGGCTGGCAATTGTCCAATTCTTCGCGGGACGGCTTGTTATCGGGCGGAGCGCAACGACCCGAGGCGGTGATGTACAGATCGTGGAGGATCAACCCATCGCCTCGCGCGGACGAGTGGGGCTGGTTCGCGAACCCCGCGCTATGGAGGGCGGGATAGAGAAAGCCTCCTGACGCGTCGCCCGTGAACTGGCGTCCCGTGCGGTTCGAGCCATGCGCGCCGGGGGCGAGTCCCACCACGAGGACGCGCGCTTTCGGGTCGCCAAATCCAAGGACGGGCTTGCCCCAATATTCCTGATCTTTGTACGCCTTGCGTTTTTCGCGCGCGACTTTTTCCCGCCACTCCACGAGGCGGGGGCAGAGGCGGCAAGATGTGATTTCTTGGTTGAGGTGTTCCAGTGTCATGTGTTTTGGTGTCAGGTATCAGGTGTCAGGTATCAGGTATCAGGTGTCAGGCGCTCAAAGGGGTTGCACTTTACACGTGACACTTCGCACTTGACACCTAGAGAATGAACATTGCATCGCCAAACGAGTAGAAGCGATAACCCTCGCGGATGGCGGTCTCGTAGGTTTCGAGAATCTTTTCGCGGCCTGCGAACGCGCTGACGAGCATGATGAGGGTGGATTTTGGTAAATGGAAGTTGGTGATCATCGCGTCCACGGTTTTGAACTTGTATCCTGGCAAAATAAAAATCGAAGTCGGGCCAGAGAATGGCGGGATGCCATCCCGCCCCACGATGTTCGCGGCTGTTTCGAGGGTACGCACCGAAGTGGTACCGACCGCGATGACGCGTCCGCCAGATTGTTTGGTTTGGGTGATGGCGTCGGCGGTTTCCTGGGGGAGTTCGCACCACTCTGTGTGGATCTTGTGTTGTTTCGGATTTTCTTCGGTCACGGGGGCGAAGGTGTCGAGGCCAACGTGTAATGTGACGTAGGCAATCTTCACACCCTTACCTTGCAACTCTTCCAGAAGGCGCGGTGTGAAGTGCAGACCCGCAGAGGGCGCGGC
>JAYRVQ010000419.1:0-3903 GCA_041918465.1 Anaerolineales bacterium | reverse complement strand
TTGGAGGATGACCCCAAAGCTTTTGGACAAATGATGCGAAAGATGGGCAAGGAAATGGGCGAAGACCTGCCGCCCGAATTCGACGATGTTGTGGATCGCCTCGAGTCGGGTCAAAGCCCCGAGGAGATCGAATCCGCCATGCCGGATTTGGGCGGTGATATGCCTGGCGGCGATGAAGATTTTTAGCCACAGATAAAAAATCCGTGTAAGCCCGTGCGCTCCGTATAATCCGTGTGTAAAAAAATATAATCATCCATGATACACTCAGCCCCTGAAAGCCTGCGGGCTTTTTTATTCTTTTTATCGCGGTGAAAATGAAAACCAAACACTGGACTGCCTACATCCTGCTCGGCCTCATCTGGAGCACATCGTTCCTGTGGATCAAGATCGCGCTCAATGAGGTCGGGCCATACGCATTGGTCGCGTTCCGCGTGCTGTTTGGCTTGTTGACGGCAGGAGGCGCGGCGCTCGTCTCGCGTGCCGAGTGGCCGCGCGACCGCGCTACCTGGGTCACCTATGCCATCCTCGGTGTGACCAGCGTCGCGGTCCCATTCTTCCTCATCACCTGGGCGGAGCAATTCATCGACTCGGCCATCGCCTCCATTCTCAATGCCACTGCTCCGCTTTTCACGATTCTCATCGCTCATTATCTCTTGCACGACGACAAGATGAACCTGCCCAAAGTTCTCGGCCTGTTGACGGGCTTCGCGGGCGTCGTTGTTCTGCTCAGCGAAGACCTGACCGTCGGTGCGCACAGTTCCGTCATCGGGCAGGCGGCGGTGGTGCTAGCCTCCATGTTCTACGCGGGGAGCACTGTCTACGCGCGCAAGAACACCGGGCATGTGCCTGGTCTGGTGCGCGGCGCGGCTCCGTTCTTCAGCGCGAACCTCGCCATGTGGATTGCCGCACCCATTTTGGAGAGTCCCTTCACTTTGCCGCGTCTGCCCATCACCTGGTTTGCCCTGCTCTGGCTGGGCGCGCTCGGTTCGGGCGTTGCGCTCATTCTCTGGTATTATCTCCTGCACGAGATCGGCCCGACGCGCACCATCAGCGTAACGTACATTTTTCCGCTGGGTGGCGTGATCCTTGGCGTAATCTTCTTACACGAGCATCTTTCATGGCAACTCGCCGTCGGCGCGGCGCTCATCATCTCTGGCGTGCTCGTCACAAATTGGAATCCAAAACCGAAAACAAATGACTGATTTCCGCTCTGGTTTCATCGCCATTCTTGGCCGCCCCAATGTGGGCAAGTCCACGTTGATCAATGCCCTGTTGGGGCAAAAGGTCGCGGCCGTTTCGCCGCGTCCGCAGACCACGCGTCGCCGTCAACTGGGCATCCTGACGACCGACTCGTATCAAATGGTTTTTGTGGATACGCCTGGCATCCACGCGCCGCGTCACAAATTGGGCGAGTTTCTGAATCAGGAAGCGCGCGAATCTTTGGACGGGGTGGACGTCATCCTCTGGCTGGTGGACGTGACTACGCCTCCCTCCGAAGACGATGAGCGGATCGCGTCCCTCCTGCCGCGTCGGACTCCGCTCGTGCTGGGTTGCAACAAAATAGACCTGGTCCACACTGAGGCGTTGGACGCGCGTCGAGATGCGTACCAGGCCCTCGTCCCGCGCGAAGCGAATGTTGTCATCCTGTCTGCCGCGCGTGGGGACGGTCTCGTGGATCTGCTGAGTCTGCTCGTCTCGTTCCTGCCTATCCGCGAAGCTGAGTTCGACGCGGAGCAGGTCACCGACCTCTACGAAAAAGAGATCGCCGCCGACCTGATTCGCGAGGCCGCGCTGAATCATCTGCGCGACGAAGTGCCGCACGGAGTCGCCGTCCGCATTGATGAATTTAAAGAACGCGAGAACGGTATGGCCTACATCGCCGCGACGATTTTTGTGGAGCGCGATTCGCAAAAAGGAATCGTCATCGGTGAGGGCGGGAAGATGTTGAAATCCATCGGCTCCGCGGCGCGCACAGAGATCGAGGCCATGGGCGGACGGCGTGTCTTTTTGGAATTGCGCGTGAAAGTGTTGAAAGATTGGCGAAATGATGAGGAGTGGTTGAAGCGATTCGGATATAAGTTGAACAAGAAGAAAGAACCGAAAGGAAAAAAATAGGAGGCGGAGATGTGGTTTTTGCTGGCCGCGTTTGTTTTTGCCGCGTTGACATCATTCGGGCTATGGAAAAATAATCGTTTATTACAGTTCATCGCCAAACCGGCGGTGATGGTGGTGTTATTTATCTACCTGTGGACCTCCACCGGGTTGCAGGGCGCAACGCTCTGGTTCGGGTTGGGAATGTTACTTTCGCTTACAGGGGACGTGCTGTTGCTCTGGATTGACCGCTTCTTTCTGTTCGGATTAATAGCGTTCCTGCTGGCGCATATTGCCTACCTGGTCTCATTCAACATCCCTGCCTCGCCCATCTCGATGTGGGGATTTTTACTGGCCATCATCGTCGGGTTGGGCGGAGCGCGTATCATCCGGCGCATTCTGTCGGCCATGCTGGAAAAGGGACAGTCGCGCATGCGTATCCCGGTGGCAATTTACAGCGCGGTCATTTCCTTGATGCTGCTCTCGGCCATGCTCAAGTTGACAGATCCAGGCTGGGGCGCGGGCGCGGCTCTGCTGGTGGCTTTGGGCGCGTTCCTATTCTTCCTTTCAGACATCGTGCTGGCGTGGAACAAGTTCGTTTCCCCCATTCAAAATGGACGGATGATCAATATCGGCCTGTATCACCTTGGACAGATATTGCTTGCCGCAGGCGTGGTGATGCAGCTCCAATATCAAGCACTAATTTTGTAACTACACTTCATCTCATGACCCGGCACTGCTGATCTTCGGGGGCATTTTCGTGATGATAAAAAAAGAAGGTTGAGCGCTCAACGTTCAACCTTCAACTTTCTAACCTGTAACTTTCAACCTTCTCCTGCCACTTTTAACTTACCAAACCGCGCTGTTGTCGGTCCCAGGTAGTGACCGAGCGAACCGGTCTCCTTGCCCCAGCGGACGTTGGCGAGCGCGTCGAGGAAGTTGCCCACCAGTTGTCCGCTGCGGAACGGCTTGCGGACTCCGTTCTCCACGAGGTAGCCCAGTCGGATCTCGCTGGAGAAATCGCCCGTGATGTTATCGGGGTTGAACCACGAGAATAACGCGATCTCCACATACGGCTCTTCCAATAACGAGGCGGTTTCCCATTTGCCTGCGGGCAATTCCACGCCGCCGAACGCGCCGGTGGGGGGCAAGCTGAGGTAATCGGCGTAACGCTGACTGGCCGCGAAGGTCGTCACTTTGTTATCGCGGACAATTTCCACGCGCTGTGCGGGCAGGCCTTCGAGGTCGAATCGGTTGGATGCGATGCCGTATGGGATGGTGCGGTTCGCCCAGACGGTGAACGGGTCTCCGCTTACCTCGCCGCGGAACACAGACTGGCCGACTTCCCACGTGGAGGCTTTTGCATATTTCATGGATGCCAATCCAAGCGATTGCAGCACGCCCGGCGAGAGATGATCGCCGGCCACGAACGTCGCCAGCAGGTTGTCGCGCATTACCACCGGTCCCTGCCAGGCGGGGGGCGCGCCGGCCTCCAGCAGGTCACGCGTGAAGCGGGCGTTGCGGGTAATTTCGGATTCGATGTTCAAGTCCGCGACGCGGCGGCGCGTCAACTCGCGGAAACTCTCCACTTCCTGCTCACCCTTTTTGGCTTGCAGGACGAATTCCATACTGACGCTCGAGGAGGTCTGTTCGGCGTCCACGCCGCGGCTGTTGACGTGGTGCACGGTCTCGATCTCCGCGAAGGCCTCGGCGGAGGTCAGCCGCGCGTCGTCCAGTTTTGATGCGGCCGCCAGCATGTCCCGCGTGACGCGGTCCAGCGCGCCGAGCGGGTCGCGTGAAACGTCTTCATCC
>JAYRVQ010000418.1:0-1743 GCA_041918465.1 Anaerolineales bacterium | reverse complement strand
GCTTTGGCCACTTCGTGAGAACACCGCCCTCGCAATGACGGAATAACGAAAGGATGACAGCCATGATTACGGTCAAAGATGTTTTGAAAAAAGGGATGACTACCACGGTTGTAGTCTCGCCGAAAGACACGGTCTATCGCGCCTTGCAGTTGATGGCTGAGAACAACGTAGGCGCGGTGATGGTCTCGGAGGGCGGCCACATGGTCGGTATCTTCACCGAACGTGACTATTGCCGCAAGGTCATTCTGATGGGACGCTCCTCGCTGAATACGCCCATCGAGGAGATAATGACCAAGAAGATGATCACGGTCAACTCCGACCAGCCGCTGGAGGAGTGTCTCGAACTGATGACCAAGTATCACATCCGTCACCTGCCCGTGCAGGATGGCGATAAACTCATTGGTCTTGTATCCATGCGTGATGTGATGGAGATGATGATCTCCATCAAGCAGGATCGCATCGAACGACTGGAGAATTACATCCTCGGTACCGATTACAGTCATTAGGCGTCATATTCTTTGAAGGGATAATCGCACATTCTCCCTGTTTGGAAACAGACAGACACCCCGCGCCTGCGAGGTGTCTGTCTGTTCTTTAAACACAAAAGGCACGAAGTACATGAAGGAAAAAGGCGAAACCCTTTCTCGCCTTACTCTGTCTTCGGCTCTGACCCCATCTGTACGCCGACGGTGTTGAAACCGCTGTCCACGTAGAGCACTTCTCCCGTGATCCGCGCCGACAAATCCGACGCCAAAAATACCGCCGCGTTGCCCACATCTTCAATCGTCACGTTCTCGCGCATGGGGGAGATGTCTGCGAAGTGTTTGTACATGTCACGGAAGCCGCCCACGCCTGCCGCGGCCAGCGTGCGGATCGGTCCCGCCGAGATGGCGTTGACGCGAATTTTCTGTGGGCCGAAATCGTAAGCCAGGTAGCGCGTCGACGATTCCAACGCGGCCTTGGCCACGCCCATCACGTTGTAATGCGGCGCGACTTTCACCGAGCCATAATAGGTCATGCACATCAATGATGCGCCAGGATTCAAAATCGGTTGGAACGCCTTTGCCAGCGCCACGAACGAAAAGACCGAGATGTCCATCGCGTTCTTGAAGCCCTCGCGCGACGTGTTGTAGAATGGCCCCGTCAACTCATCCCGTCCCGCGAACGCGATCGAATGTACCAGCACGTCAATTTTGCCGAAATGCGCCGCGGCCTTTTCGGCAGTCGCGGCGATCATCTCGTCCTTCGTCACGTCGCATTCCTCAACCCACTTGCAACCGATCTGCTCGGCCAGCGGCACAACACGCCGCTTGAGCATGTCGCCCGCGTAACTGATCCCGATGTTCGCGCCCTCGCGGTGCAATGCCTGTGTAATGCCCCATGCGATCGAGCGGTCATTCGCCAGACCAAAAACCAGCGCGTTCTTGCCATCCAATAAACCCATAGTTCCTCCAGTTAAAAATCTATCTTCCATCCTTTGACTAGAAACCGCCAGGGCTTTGACTTCCACGGCTCTGGCACATTATATAAACCCACACGTGGACTAATCGTCACGGCGGAATCGGGGACGTTCACCCCCGCCTCGATCCAGACGTTGTGGTGGGGCGCCGCTAAATCGGCCTGATTCTCCCCTTTGCCGATTCCCATTGCCTGACAGAGTTTGCCCGGCCCGAATGTGTCGCGTCCCCCGCGGCGCGCAGACATCACCTCCGCGCCCTCGATGGGCCAGATGGCGCGGATCAG
>JAYRVQ010000417.1:0-2220 GCA_041918465.1 Anaerolineales bacterium | reverse complement strand
TCATTGTGAAGCCCCGCCAGCGCCGTGCTGATTTCGTACAGTTGGGTGGCTTCGCGCTCGCGCGCTGTTGCCGCGGCAAGGCTGACCTGCATCCGCCCCACCAACTGGCTGATGACCACTGCCACGATCAGAAATACAACCAGGATGACAATACCCGTGGGACGATGGACAGCGAAGGTGTAATACGGTGGGATGAAAAAGTAGTTGAAGGTCAGGAAGGTGGCCAGCGCGCTGGTAATGCCAGGTCCCAATCCCCAAAAGGCAGTAATGATTCCAAGTGGGATGAGATACAGAAGGGCAATCAGTGTCGTTTCAAGCGCATCCCGCAGGAAGAAAAAGACAGCCGTGATCAACGCGATCAAGGCAAAGGAGGCGAGATAATGCCAGAAACGGGAGAGGAGGGAGGGGATTCGCATACCTGCGAATCCCATTATACCTGTGGAGAGGAAAAATCTGATTCACGCGATCATCTGCATTTCACAAGCATCATATCTTAAATTTTCAATCGATACCCCACTCCAGATTCGGTAACGATGTAATGAGGCCGCGCGGGATCAGACTCGATCTTGCGGCGCAGGTTGCTGATGTTGACGCGCAAAATATGCATCTCGCTTTCATAGGCTGTGCCCCAAACCTGCCTGAGCAGTTGACGATGCGTGAGAACTTTCCCCGCGTTTTGCATGAGCAATCGTAAAATGTCGTATTCGGTGGGGGTGAGCGAAATTTGATTCTCATCCACGGTCACGATGCGGCTGGAGACATCCATTTGCAGGCCGCCAATTTTCAGGATGGGTTCATCTGGCTTGCTGAAAAGTCTTCGCAACGCGACGCGCATACGCGCCATCAATTCGCCTGTGCTGAACGGCTTGGTGAGGTAATCGTCCGCGCCCGCGTCGAGGGCGGCGATCTTGTCCTGTTCGGCCTCGCGCACAGAGAGGATGATGATGGGGATTTGCGACCATTCCCGCAGGCGGCGTGTCACTTCAATACCGTCGAAATCGGGTAGGCCGAGGTCAAGGACGATGATGTCGGGGCGGTCTGCGATAACGGCGTTCAGTGCATCCTGTCCATTGACGGCTTCGTAAACCGTGAATCCCTGCGCGCTGAGAGCGGCGCGCAAGTATCGTCGGATGGAAGTTTCATCGTCAACAACCAAAACACGCTGGCCTGTCTCAGTCATCCGTCTTATCCTGTCTGTTATCCAACGGCAGTTCCACTCGGAAAACTGTGCCGCCGCCTTCCCGCGTCTGTGCTTGGATGGAGCCGTGATGCGCCTCGATGATGCCCTTGCTGATGGACAGTCCCAGCCCCGTGCCGCTGACGCTTTCAGGACGCTGGACTCGGTAGAATTTGTCGAAGACGCGCGAAAGGTCGTCGGACGGGATGCCCACCCCACGGTCCGCGATTTCGAGGCGGGCATATTCATCGGTCAACGAGGCGGTGACTTCGATGCGTGATTTCGTCGGCGAATATTTGACCGCGTTCTCCAACAGGTTTACCACAACTTGAACGATGAGGGTGAAATCCATCGGGACCAGCGGAAAATCGTTGGGGACGTTCACGTGGATTTCGTGCTCTGCAACGCGTTTTCCCAGTTGCTCAAGCGCGGTGCCGATCACATCCTGCATATCGCCAGGCTCGCGGTTTAATTTGATCGCGCCGCTTTCGATGCGCGTCATGGACAGCAAATTGCCAACCAGTCGGTTCAATCGGTCTGCTTCTTCGCGCGCCGTGCCGATCAGACTGCGGCGATATTCATCGTTCAGGTTTTCTGCCTGCTCGTCGAGACTCGTCAGCGCGCCCGTGATGGAAACCAGCGGAGTTCGCAGATCGTGTGAGATCGAATTGAGCAGGGCAGTCTGTAGTTTTTCGGCGGCCTGCAAAAGTTCGGCTTGACGCGCCTGCTCGGCGAGGCTGGCGCGTTCGATGGCGAGCGCGGCCTGGTTGGCGAACGTGGCCAGTGTCTGGCGTTGTTCGGGGTTGAGAAAAGCGCCCATCTCTTTTGGACGGACTCCCAACACGCCGACCAGTCCATTGGATGTTTTCAGCGGATGACAGCGGATACTGGCCGCGGGCAACGTGTCGGTGCCGCGACCTGCAGGCTGGTCATGCTCGAACGACCAGGCGGCCACCGCCAGTTCGTTCGAATCGGGATGATAACTGGCGGCGCTGGCAAAGGGACGGATGTGTCCGTTCTCGGGCAGGAAGACGACAACATCG
>JAYRVQ010000416.1:0-4285 GCA_041918465.1 Anaerolineales bacterium | reverse complement strand
GATGAGAGACATAATCTAGGTGGGAAATATTGTAGCCTTTTTCAAGAAGAAAGCCGAAGTGTGTTTTTACGTCTCTCAAAATTAATGACAATTCAATCTTTTTGCTTGTTTCAGGTGAAACTATTGCGATTCCTATCTTTGTAATAGTATAAAGTATCCCAACTCCTAAAAGAGCCGCAAAGAAAATGAGAATCCTAGGTAATAACTTACCAATCGTGTTTGCGGAGTCTGAATTAGATGTTAACGCGTAATAAAATGCAAATAGCACTAACGGAACTAGCAGAAAAAGTAGTGCCATTAAGAGAGCTGCGTTTTTTCCAGAGAATATATAAACACTCCTAACAAATGTTACTAAGATAATTGCAACGACAAGAGGAAAAAATCCACCTGCGGGTACAGGAATGAACACTGACCATGCAGAAAGTAATACTGCTGCCGCTAGTAAGATAATGTTGGTTTTATCTAATTTTATAGGAAACATTTTCAGGCTCTATTTTCCCAAACTGCTTGAATAAGAAAGCGCCCAACGAAACTGTCGAAAAACCGAAATAGGGGAGAACCCTCCCCGGTCCGAGTCGCCCCGGCGGGACCGATTTTCCGCATTTCAGGCAGTCTTCGGCTTTTTCGCTCCGCCAGGGGCTCAGATCCGCCCCCCAAAGGAGTGGATCTTGCCGATATTGTGTACCAGGGCGAACAAACTCCATTGTACATCCACTTTTCGTTTTGAGCGAAGAGTCAAGCGATGCATCCGTTTGTGGACACAGATGTTTGCGAAGACAGGTTCGACAATACCCAGTCGTCGCGCATAAATTTTCTTGCCCTCCTCGCTGTCGATCTTCGCCTTCATCTGATCGATCAAGGTCGGCGGCTGGCTGGCAACCTGAATGGAGAGATACCTGCGCGAAGTATCCGCCTTGCTCAAACAGCGCGACCGCAAAGGGCAGGCGGCGCAGTCCTCGACGCGGGCGTGATAGACATCATAAGTGCGATGACGGTTGACCTGTCCGCGCGCGTGGCAGGTCAGCTCATTCCCCTGCGGACAACAATAAACCTGCCTGCTGGCATCGAAGGTGAAGTCCGCTGCGGAGAAGAGTTTTGGCTTGGCATCGGGCCGCGTCCTGCCGTGGACTCCATCCTTGAAACGTTCCTGGTCGGCGAAGCGCGGATCGCGCGTGCGGTATTGGATGTCGGGAATGTAGGCGTCGAGCTTTTCAGCCTCGCAGACCTTCAAACTGTTGAGCGAGTGATAGTTGGGATCGGCAGTCAGTTGTTTGCCTTCGAAGTAGGCGGGTTCTTTTCCAAAGGCGGCCAGATTCTTTTTTGCGCCGTCGAGCATCGGCTTGAGGTTTTCGTGATCCTGGCTGGCAAACGCCTCGGCGGCCAGAATGACCTGATGCTTGGAGTCGACCAGCGCCTGCGCGTTGTAGCCCTGCACGACGCCGTGCGAAGAAGGCATCTTCACCGATTCATTGTCCACTGCGTTGCTCTGGATCTCCTTGCCGTCGCTGCCCAACTTCGGTTCGCGATCCTTGAGGAATTCATTCAGCCGCTCCACCTGAAGTTGGAAGCGGTGTTCGCGCTTCTTCTGCCGCTCGAGGACGAGAGCCGGTTCTTGATCCGCCTGGGCGTGTTCTTCCATCACGCGCTGGAGTTTCTCCTGCAGTTTATCGCGCTTGTGTTTGAGTTCCGCCAGCGTGCCGCTCCATTCCTTGGAGACATTGGCGGAGAGTTTGACGCCATCCAGGGAAAAGTGCGTGCCGCCCAGCAGACTCAGTTCATCGCAGACCGTGAGAATATCGCTGAAAATGGAAGTGATCTCCTTTTGCATGGAAGACACAAAGGCGGCAATCGTGCTGTGATCGGGGGCGTAGCCGTACGAGAGCGCAATGAAGAGGATGTTTTCGCGGCAGGCGCGCTCGATCTGGCGCGAACTGATCATGCCTTTGGCGTAGCCCAGCAGGATGACCTTGAGCAGGATCCTGGGATGGATGGCGGCAGCGCCGGTCACATCGTTTTTGTAGCGTTCATCGAAGACGGACAGATCGATGTTCTCGTCCACCAGCCGGTGGATGGTGTGCTCCAAAGTCCCCGGGACCAGTTGGTCCTGGAGCGAAATGGGCAGCATCACCATTTGATCTTCATTGGTTGGTTTGTATTTTGCCATGCAGGATTCCTCTGGCATAGAAAACCCCGTCATGCGACATTCGTTGTTAAATTTTCCCCACCCTTCGACAGGGTCTCGGCCACCTGCTCAGGGCAGGCTTTTTCGACAGTTTCAACGGTTTGCGTTACCTGCGTGTGGGCGGGCGTGGACAATGTTTGGGAGCAGGAAAAACTCGAAGCCAGAAAAATGCTTGAAAATGCCGCAGAATCCCACACGTCAGGTGCACCCATGAAGATGGGGGAACATCATTTTATACGAGAGAAACAAGGGTGCAGCGTCTCGACACGCTCGACAACCAAGCCAAAGTATACTCCGAAGTGGCAAGCACGCAAGCCGGACAAAGCAGTGGAGAGCGCCCTGTGCGACTCCCGTGGTGCACCGTGGTTTCCAGTCAAATTGATTTGAATACTGGCGGCGAAGTGGGCGACCCCGATGAGAAAGCTAAATCCCTCAAGTGACTGGGCTTGCCAAATTCACAAAAGGAGAAGAAGATGAGACAACGAGGCAGGCGCACGAAAGGCATGGAAGAAGCGCATCCATTTGCGGGAATGAGTCAGGTGAACCAGGATGCGGGAGGCGTGGATATTGGCGCGGAAGAGATCGTGGTGTGTGTATCAGGGGAAGAGAATACACAAATCGTGAAAGCATTCGGCAACTACACAATGGACTTGCAGAATATTGGGAACTGGCTGCGGGAACACAAAGTAAGAACCGTGGCAATGGAAAGTACCGGCGTGTATTGGATTCCGCTGTTTGAAGAACTGGAACGGGAAGGGTTTGAGTGTTTGCTGATCAGTTCACGTTCGTTGCGGAGAGTCTCAGGCCGGAAAAGCGACATTCAAGACGCGCAATGGATTCAGACTCTGCACAGTTATGGATTGTTGGAAAGCTCGTTTCGACCGCAAGCGGAACTGGTGGCGCTGCGGACACTGTTGCGGCATCGGGCACAAATGCTGGAGCATCGTTCGCCGCACATCCAACACATGCAGAAGGCATTACTGCAAATGAACGTACAGCTATCCCAAGCCTTGAGCGACGTGAGCGGCGAGACGGGACAAAGAATCATCCGCGCAATCGTGGGCGGGGAACGTGACCCCGAGAAATTGGCAGCCCTGCGGGATCGGAACTGCAAAAAGAGTGCGGAGGAGATCGGCAAAGCGCTGACCGGCACATGGCGGGAGGAACATCTCTTCGTCCTCAAGCAATCGCTGGAGATGTACGACTTTTATACAAAGGAAGTGGAAGAGTGTGACGCGGAGATCGAGCGCATGTATGCGTTGATCCGTCCAGATTGGGAAGGCGGAGAATTGCGGCCATTGCCGCCGAAGAAGCGCAACTCGCACAGCAAGAATGCGCCAGAGAAACAGGAAGAGATCCGAGCGCACTTGAAACGCATCAGCGGAGTGGACTTGAGCGTGGTGGACGGGTTTGGCGTGTCGCTGGCGCAGACCGTGATCATGGAAGTGGGGACGGATATGAGCAAGTTCCCAAGCGAAAAGCATTTTTGCTCGTGGCTGGGATTGGCGCCCAAACACGAGATCTCGGGGGCAAAAGTGTTGAAGAACAAAACGTTGAAAACGAAGAACCGCGCGGGGCAGGCGTTCAGGATGGCAGCGCAATCCGTGAAGCGGGCAGACTGTGTGTTTGGCTCACTGTACCGCCGCTTGAAATCGCGGCTGGACAAGGCCCAGGCGACGGTGGCGACGGCGCATGCCATCGCGCGCGTGGTGTATCGGATGTTGAAATACAAAGTGGAATATGAAACGATCAGCGTGGAAGAATACGAAGAGAAATACAAGCAGGAGCAGATCAAGTACATGAAGAAGAAAGCCGAGAAGTTCGGCTTCCAACTCGTGCCTGCCTAAAAAGGTGCGACGAGGAAAAGGAAAGGCGTCCTCCGTTTGAAGACGCCTTGTTTGGGTTTAATCGCTTGTGGGAATTTGATCGATTTTTTACGCCGCGATTTTAGATCAGCGCGAATTTGCATGAAAAGAGTCGTTTGAAGATGATCTCAGGGTGGCTCTTGATGATGTTGTTTCTGAGAACCTAATAAATACGGGCGATCGCCGTCATTTTATACCAAAGAAACAATACGGCAAGTATAATTCGTTCAGCATGAAT
>JAYRVQ010000415.1:0-2061 GCA_041918465.1 Anaerolineales bacterium | reverse complement strand
TGAACGAGGTCATAGTCACTCTGCGCGTTGGTCCTACCGCCCACCCGGCGGAGACTCCAGCCGCAGGGACAAAAACCCCGGTCGAGGCGCTCAAAGAACTCAAAAGCTTGTTGGAAGTTGGAATTATTACCGAGGATGAGTTCAATCAAAAACGCGACAAATACCTAAGCCAACTGTGATGATTTGATCTGTGGCCTACACAGGCCAGCCACACACCTGCAGGGACGCGCCGTTACGCGCATCCCTGCTTCTTTATCCATTTTCGATGAGGCGGGGATCGAATTTTGCGGAAGCCGCGATTAATTCCTTGAGATAATCCCAGGGTGCGTCGTCGTAGGATTCGATGCGGATAAACCGTTTCGCTTTTTGAGTCCCCACGAGCAGGTGACGCGGGTCCGCGATGAATGCGCCGTGGATGAACGCCAAACGGATGTGATCCTCGTGTATCCCGATCTGACAGATCCCCGCGCTGACGATTCCCCCGCGCCCCTCGTGGAAGTAACTCAGTCCGCCCCAGCGGACAACTTCGACTGCGTCGGGTGCGACTTCGGCGATGAGATTCCGCAACTCCAGCACAATTTCCTGCAAGTGTGCAGGCGTGTGCTGTAGAAAGGACTCGACTTCGTGGATGGGAAGCATGGACTCCTGCGACTTATCGGATTCCCGCGGCGAGTGTGCCGACGATGATGGAAAGAAACGACAGGACCGCGCCGAGCCCAACCCCCAGAATCACAGCAACCGCGACTGCCAGAATCTGATTCCAGTTGAATTTTACGAGCAACAATTTTGTCAGCCAGCGAACAAAAACCGCCGCAAGAAGGATTGTCACGCCATTGCATCCGAGTCCGATACCCAGTGCGGTGGTGGTCTGACGTTCGCTGATAACGCCATTGAGCAGGACAACCTGTCCGAACATGGACACAATCCCGACGAGGATCAGCAGGAGGACGGTCAGGATGACGGAAATGGTGATAGGGGTTTTGTTGGGCATGAAATTCTCCGAAAACGATAAGGTGGATTTCCTGGAGTATATCAAAACTGACGCGCCGCGTTGACCACGAGGCCGCGCGGCTGAAAACGGATTCTGTCCGAGGGGCGAAATCCACGCTGGGGACCCGCCCGAAGGTGAACCATCGGGCTATTCTTAGGAAGGTCTCCGACCTGACCGCGCGCGTCAGACTTTCATTAACCTTTCCCTTCGTTTAGTTGCGCGATTGATCAGATGGTCTTATAGTCAGCCCATCCGCTGGTCAATCCTTACCATTCCACGACCAGCCGACTAGCGACTATCAGACTAGGAGACTAACCCATGCACGGATACGGCTGGTTCATGTCCATGAGACAGGGCGACGAGAAGCCCAAAGTGACGCGTGAATTACTGGTGCGCGTGCTCAACTATGCCAAACCTTATTGGTGGCACATCGGGGGAATGTTGTTGACCATCCTGCTGACGACAGGCCTGAGCCTCGTCACACCGTTGATCTTCCGACAGATGATTGACAAGATTCTGCCGTCCAAGAATCTCAACCAATTGGTGATGCTCGCCATTGCGCTTCTGCTCATCCCCATTGTGGACGGGCTGATCTCCGTTGTCCAACGCAGGCTCAACTCGACAGTCGGCGAAGGCGTCATCTACGATTTGCGCGTGGCGCTCTTCGGCAAACTGCAACGGATGTCCCTGCGCTTCTTCACCAACACCAAAGTCGGCGAGTTGATGTCCCGTCTCAACAATGACGTGGTCGGCGCGCAAAACGCCATCAGCAACACCATCGTCGGCATCATCACCAACATCATTGAGACGGTGGCGATCCTGGCAGTCATGCTTTCGCTCGAATGGAAACTGACCCTCATCAGCGTGCTGATTCTGCCGCTATTCATCTTCCTTGCGCAACGCCTCGGCAACATCCTGCGCGACATCGCCCGCGAAGCCATGGACCACAACGCCAAGATGAACGCCCACATGAACGAGACCCTCAACATCGGCGGCGCGTTGCTTGTCAAATTGTTCGGACGCGCCAACCAGGAAACGAATCGCTTCCGCGAGCGCGCCGCCAGCGTGCG
>JAYRVQ010000414.1:0-2013 GCA_041918465.1 Anaerolineales bacterium | reverse complement strand
TGGCGCGATGGGACGCCGACTCCCGTTTTGCGCGACCGCGTCCAGACCGCGGCGGATCTCTACTTTGACGGCAAAGTAGAAAAATTACTGATGAGCGGCGATAACCGGTTTTTGGATTACAACGAGCCGGAGGCCATGCGTCAGTACGCGCTCAGTCTCGGAGTCCCGGATGAGGCGGTGGTTCTCGATTATGCTGGTCGCCGCACCTACGACACCTGTTTCCGCGCCCGCGACATCTTCCGCGTCGACTCGGCCATCCTCGTCACGCAGGGATTCCATCTCCCCCGCGCCATCTACCTCTGCAACATGCTAGGTGTGAATGGTGTGGGCGTGCCAGCCGACATTCAGTATTACCGAAAAATCTCTCGCGCCATCTGGAGTTTCCGCGAGACGCTGGCGACGGTCGGCGCGATCAACGATATTCTTTACGCAAAACCCCTGCCCGTGTTGGGCGATCCCGAACCAATTTTTTCGGAGGAACCATGAATCGCGAAGAAGGCCTTGCCATTGTGCGTGAATTTGTCAAAAACGAAGGACTTGTCCGTCACATGCTCTGTGTGGAAGCCGCCATGCGGTTCTACGCAGAGAAATTTGGTGAAGATGCAGAAACTTGGGGATTGCTTGGCCTGCTTCACGACTTCGACTGGGAGATCCACCCCACGCTGGAAGGCCATCCGTCGGAGGGCGCGCCCATCTTGCGCGAGCGCGGTCTGAGCGAGGAACTTGTCCAGGATATTTTGAGTCACGCCGACCATATGGGTGTCCCTCGCGACACACTCCGCCGCAAAGCCTTGTATGCCTGTGACGAGATTACGGGATTGGTCACCGCTGTCGCACTGGTTCGCCCGTCGCGTTCGTTGTACGATCTCGAAGCCTCCTCTGTAAAAAAGAAGTGGAAGGATAAAGCCTTCGCGGCAGGAACCAACCGTGCCGAGATGGAACAGGCCGCAAGGGAGTTCGGTTTGGAACTGTGGGAACATACTGCCAACATCATCACTTCCATGCGGAAGATCGCTCCCGAATTGGGATTGGTTGGCAATCTCCAACCTTGAAATGAATTGTAAGAACGGCATAAAAATGGTCTGTGCAGGTTATTCGTCTCTTGATTCTGCAATGCTATACTGCCGCATGTTTCAATTGGCCCGAAGACGGTTTGTGGGGAAGTTTGAAGTGAATCCCACAATCGCAGGGCTCCAGGTTTAATATTCCTAAAGGAGGAATAAATGGCCGCGTTACTTTTCTGGCTTTCCCTGTTTGGAAAGATATTGCTGGGGCTTTTGGCGCTGGTCGGATTGCTGGGCATCCGATTCATTCCCAACAACCGGATTGGTTTGGTGGAAAAACGATTCGGAGGCAAAGGCTCGGTCAAATCCGGGTTGATCGCGCTTCACGGCGAAGCGGGCTACCAACCCAATGTCTTGCGCGGCGGCCTGCACTGGCTTATGCCCATCCAGTACGTTGTCCACATGATGCCGCTGGTGACGATCACGCAAGGCAAGATCGGTTACATCTTTGCCCGTGACGGCAAGCCGCTCGAGCCGACGCAGGTACTGGCGTCCAATGTGGACGCGAAGGATTTTCAGGATGTAGAGGCCTTTCTCAAGGCAGGCGGTCAACGCGGGCCTCAAAGGCTGATCCTCCGCGAAGGTACGTACGCCATTAACCTGTTGCAGTTTATCGTCATCACCGAGGGACGCGTCTACTCTCTGCCGCTCAACCGCGAGGAGGCCGTCATCATCCAAAACATGGCCCAGTCCATCGCCGAGCGCAAGGGCTTTACGCCAGTCGTCATCAAGGACACGGACGACCTCGTCGGCATTGTGACCGTCCACGATGGCCCGTCGCTCAAGCAGGGCGAGATCATCGCCTTGACTGTTGGCGATAATCCTGCCGAACCAGATACATATCACAACAAATTTCAGGACCCTGACCGCTTCCTGAAGGCCGGTGGTTTCCGCGGCCGCCAGTTGCAGGTTCTTGTGGAAGGCACGTATTATGTCAACCGCCTGTTCG
>JAYRVQ010000413.1:0-4054 GCA_041918465.1 Anaerolineales bacterium | reverse complement strand
GTCAACTTCGCAATTCCCTCGTCGCGCGCGACATCTACTACCACCTTCTGCCTGACACGGATGCGCAAACCCTCGCGTTGACCGAGTCCTTCCGCCGCGCGGTGGGACAGTACGAGCCGCCCATCATCGAATCGATCGTCGCGGTCACCTATCGCTTCACTGGCGGAGAAAACTACGCCATCCCGCGCCTCTGGGGGACTCTCTTCTGGCTCCTCGCGGGTCTCGCCCTCTACGATTTATTGCGCCGCGCCATCTCTCCCGCCTCCGCCCTCGCCGCGTTGACGTTCTACCTCGTTCTACCATTCTCCGTCCAAGCCAGCCGCTCCTTCCAACCCGACCCGCTGATGACCTCCGCCTTTGTCATCGGGATTTATTTCCTCTATCGCTGGTCAGAATCCCTAACCCCTAATTCGCAATCCCTAACTCCTAATTCCTATCCCGCCTCTCCTACCTCCTGGCGTTTCGCCCTCCTCGCAGGCGTCTTCCTCGGCCTCGCGACCCTCGTCAAAATTGTCATCGCCTTCTTTGTGGGCGCGGCGGCAATTGCGCTAGTGCTGTTCACCCTCCGCAAGGACTTCTGGAAATCGAAACAAGTCTGGGTGATGGCCGCGCTGATGGTTCTCCCCGCGTTGACGTTTTACGTTTTCCTCAACTCGAATCGCTCCACCGAATATTTTTTCAGCTGGTCGGTGGCGCTCTTCAAACTCATCACCAGCATCCACTTCTACGCGGACTGGCTGGGATTCATCGGCAGTCTCTTCGGGCTGACGGTCATCTTCGCGAGTCTTGCGGGAGTCTTCCTCGCGCCGCCGCGCCTGCGCTGGTTGCTGATCGGCTTATGGATCGGATATCTCGCTTACGGGCTGACGCTCCCGTTCCAGATGTACACGCACAGTTATTACCATATTCAACTCATCCCCATCCTCGCGCTGGGACTCGCGTCCGTGTTGAATCCGATCCTCGAAGCAGTGGCAGGTGCGGGGTCCGCTCGACGCGTGGCTTTTGTCGCCATCCTCCTCGCGCTGGTTGGATATCAATCCTGGGCGGCAAGATCCGTTCTGGCCGCGGAGGATTTTCGTCACGAACCCGCGTTCTGGGAGTCGGTCGGCGATGCCATTCCCGCGGATGCGGACACGATCGCATTGACACAGGATTACGGCTATCGGCTGATGCTGTGGGGCTGGCGCAAGGTGACCTTGTGGCCGCTCAGCACCGACCTGGCCGCGGCGCGCAATTCCGAGCGTGACCTCGCCGCGCAGTTTGGTGAACTGACCGCGGGCAAGGATTATTTTCTGGTGACAGCTTTCAACCAACTCGACAAGCAACCCGATCTAAAAAAGATTCTCGGCGATTATCCCATCGCGGCGGAGGGAGATGGGTATGTGTTATATGATTTACAACCAAATCAATAGGACGCGGAAAACGCGGATAGACGCGGATTGACACCGAAGAAATATTACCGTGTTCTCAGCGTAAATCTGTGCTCGTCCGCGTCCCAAAGAATGATATGACCCTCGTCTCCATCATCACTCCCTCCTTTAATCAAGCCTCCTACCTCGAGCAGACCATCCGATCTGTCCTCGATCAGGATCACGCGGACATTGAGTACCTCGTCATTGACGGCGGCTCGGCTGACGGTTCGGTTGACATCATCAAAAAGTACGCACCGCGCTTGGCATATTGGGTTTCGGAAAAAGATTCAGGCCAAGCCGACGCGATCAACAAAGGCATGGCGCGGACCAAAGGGGATATTGTCGCCTGGCTCAACTCAGACGATTATTATCTGCCGGGCGCCGTGACCGCCGCCGTGCGGACCTTCGAGCAAAATCCAGACGCCGTCCTCGTCTACGCCGACATGTTCGCCGTTGACCAAGATGGTCAAACCTTCAACACCCTGCGTTACAGTCAACTTACTCTCGAAGATTTGCTTTGCTTCCAGATCATTGGACAGCCCGCCGTCTTCATACGCCGCTCGGCCTTTGAACAAGCGGGCGGACTTGATCTCTCGTATCACTTCCTGCTCGACCATCACCTGTGGATCCGCATCGCCGCGCAGGGACGCATCCTGCACGTCCCGCAGACGTGGGCCGCCGCGCGCTATCATCCCGCCGCCAAGAATCGCGCTCACGCCGCCGCGTTCGGTCAGGAAGCCTTCCGCATATTGAAGGATGTAGAGCAAGATGCCAATTTTGCTCCTGTGTTAGCAAGAATCAAACGCCGCGCACTCGCCTCTGCACACCGCGTCAACGCCCGCTACCTCCTGGACGGAGGCCAGCCCGCCGCCAGTCTCGCCGCGTGGACGCGCGCCTTCTTCATCCATCCGCCGACTGCCTTGGCGCGTCTCAACCTGCTCGGTTCCGCGTTGTTAAGTTTAGCGGGAATGGGAAAATTGCGAGAGTCGGTATTGAAAAAACGGCAATCCAAATTCTCAAACGCAAAGGACACGAAGTGACGCAAAGGAAATTCTTTGTGGCTTTTCCCTTCGTGCTCTTTTGTCTCCTTCGTGGTAAAACTACGTTAAAATAGGCGGGCTAATCTCATGGACAATTCCCCCCGCTCCTTCTTTGGCCGCTACCACACGCTAACCCTTGTCATCATCTTCGTTGCGGCCATCGCCATCCGCCTCTACGACCTCACCGACCTGCCGCTGGATTTTCATCCCACGCGTCAACTCTTCTCGGCGCTCAAAGCGCGCGGCATGTACTACGAGACACTTTCCACTGCGCCCGCTGAACAGCGCGAGTTTGCCATCCAGCAGGGAAAACTGCGCGCCACCATCGAGCCTGAGATTCTCGAATGTCTCACTGTCTTCACGTGGAAATTCACAGGCGAACAACTCTGGGTGGCAAGGATCTATTCCAGCCTATTCTGGCTCATTGGCGGGATTTTTATCTATCTCCTCGCCCGCGATCTCTTCTCAAAAGACGCCGCGCTCTTCACCACGGCCTTTTATCTCCTCCTTCCCTACGCTGTCATCGCCAGCCGCTCCTTCCAACCCGACCCCCTCATGGTTGCGCTCATCCTTGGCTTTTGGTGGGCGGTCAACCGTTGGGCACAATCCCTAACTCCTAATTCCCTAATTCCTAATTCGCATCCCACATCTCGATTCTGGCCTTATGTAATCATCGCCTCCCTCCTCGGCGGCCTCGCCATCTTCATCAAACTCAACGCGGCCTTCTTCGTCATCGGCGGCGCGCTCGGCGCAACCCTCGGACGCGCCTCCCTACGCGACCTCGTCCGTAATAAGCAGGTTTGGGCAATGGCTGTTTTGGGAATCCTCCCTGGCCTCGGCTGGGTGGTCTATGGTCTGACGCGCGGCTTCCTCGGTCAGCAATTCGGTGGGCGCTTCATGCCCGAACTTTTCCTTTCGCCCAACTTTTACCTCGGCTGGGCAGGTATGCTCGACAACGTGCTCGGACTCTTCACTTTCGCACTCGCGCTCCTCGGACTTCTCCTCGTCAACAACAAACCCGTCCGCGTCTTTTTGCTCGGACTATGGGGCGCGTACCTCATCTTTGCGATTTTCTTCGACTACCACATTTCGACTCACGACTACTACAGCCTGCCCCTCGTCCCCATCGCCGCGCTCGCGTTGACTCCGCTTGCGGACGCGATCCTCGTCCGGATGACGGAATCCGCCGCAACGTCCCGCGTGACGCGAATCCTCGCCGCCTCCGTCCTGACCCTCAGCCTGTTCGCCGTCATATGGATGTCGCGCGTCGCCTTGAAGTCCACCGATTACCGTCCGCAGGCCGAGTTCTGGAATCAAATCGGAGAGGTTGTCCGCGGTCACCGCGTCGTCGCGCTGACGAGTGACTACGCCCTGCCGCTGGCCTACTGGGGCTGGACTTCCGCCGCCAACTGGCCTGACTCGTCGGACATCGAGTATCATGCACTGCGTGGCGGAACTGCGTCTTTCGAGAAGTCCTTTGCCCGTCTGACGAAAAACAAAGACATCTTCCTCGTGACCGATCTCACCGACTTGAAACACCAACCCGATTTGCAGGCGCGGCTTTCCGGCTTCGCGGTTTTCGCGGAAGGCGATGGGCACATC
>JAYRVQ010000412.1:0-2824 GCA_041918465.1 Anaerolineales bacterium | reverse complement strand
CCGCAGAGCCTTCCGGTTTTCCTTCGTGCTCTTCGTGTCCTTTGTGGTTAAAAATATTCATCGCGTCGAAACAGCGCGCCACGAACCATTCCTGTTAATCGCGCTTGTACGAACTCCACGTCCCGCCGAGGATGAGCAGTTCGATCTTGTCCGTGGGATGGCCGAGATTCTCCAATTGAGTCAACCGTGAGCGGACTTGCGCGTACGGGTCAAAGTTGTGCTCCACGCCGCGCATCGCACCGGGCTCATCGGGAAGATAACTCTTCGGCATCCGCACGTCAGTGGGGCAAAAGATACATTTCCCGGGGCACGGATATGGCTTGGTCAGCACGGTGACAGTCGTCACGCCCGAAAGTGTGCGGACAGGCTTCATGCGAAGTTTGTCGAGCAGGGACGTATCCGCCGCGAGAGTCCCATCCGCGACCATTTCGTTGTAAGCCGCCACGAGAAATGATTTCCCCAGCACGCCGCCAGGCTTCAACGCGTGCGCGCGCAGACTGTCGCCCAGGTTTCGTCCGCGGCGGACATCGTCCACTACGCGGCGGGCAATGGCGATCTTTTCGGGGGTGAGGGTATTGGCGGCAAGCCAGGATTCTTTGGTCATGGGTTAAGTACACAGGTATACGAGCAAACACGTATTGTAATCCGCTGCCCTGAGCGGAGCGCAGCGAAGTCGAAGGGCAAGTACGAGGAACAAATCTTGCGCATGTGACCCGTCCTTCGACTACGGGTCTCGATACGCTACGCTACTCGACCCTCCGCTCAGGACGGCGGTAGCTACAAATAGACAGGTGGATGGAACACAAACTAGAAAACTATCAAACTACTTGATAACAATATATTCCTTCTGCTTGAACATGTCGGTGTGCAACCCGCATTCAGTTTTTCCGCGGCCAACCCAACGTCCCGCGCGATCCGAATCGGAGTCGCCCACAGCCACGGTACAGGGCGCGCATCCAATCGAGCGATAGCCTTTTTCCAGCAACGGATGCTTCGGCAGGTTGTGTTCCTCGATGTAGTGTTTCACGTCGGCCTTCGTCCAATTTAGCAGGGGATTCACTTTGATCAGTCCGTCATCCTGCAACTCCACGATTTTCGCGTGGGCGCGCTCTTCGGTCTGGTCGCGGCGGATGCCCGAGATCCAGGCCCACACGCTGTTGACCGCTTTCTGCATGGGTTGCACTTTGTGGATGTAGCAACATAGGTTCGGGTCGTCTGCTGGCAGGTTGCGCAGGTTCTGGCGGGCGAAGGTGTCCCAACGCGCGTCGCGGTGCAGGTCGATCACGTTCAGATTCCAGTCCGAGGCCACGCGCACACAAAAGATGAGCGTCTCCCAAAAATGGTAGCCCGTATCAATAAAGAAAATGCGGATGTCGGGCTTGATGCGCGTCGCCATGTGCAAAAGCGGCATGGACTGCGTCTGGAACGAAGAACTCATGGCGATGTCGTCGCCGTACTCGCGGATGGCCCATTCCAGAATTTCCTGCGGGGTCTTGCTTTCAAACTCCTCGGCTTGCCGCCGAATCTCATCTGCAAAAGACATAGGCAGGCATTATAACCGTTATAATCTCGGCATGGATTCAGCCACCGCCGCGCGCCTCATCCAGCTCAATCGCGATTTTTACGAACGCTTCGGCGCGGACTTTTCGGCCACGCGCCAAAGACTGCAACCCGGCGTGACGCGTGTTTTGGAGACTTTAACGGGCGACGAATCCATCCTGGACCTCGGATGCGGCAACGGCGAACTTGCGCGGACTCTCGCCCGACGCGGCCATCGCGGCTCGTATCTCGGCCTGGACTTCAGCCTGTCTCTGCTTTCGGACGCGTCTGCCCTGCCTGAAGGGTTTTCGGCGCGATTTATTGAGGCGGACTTGACGAAGTTATCAGTGATCAGTGATCCCCCTTCGGGGACTTCGCAGTCATCAGTTTTCAGTAATCAGTCACTAATCACTTGTTTCGCAACACTCCACCACATTCCTTCGCGTGAATTGCGAGTTCAGTTGATTGACTTCGTGCGAAACCATCTTGCCTCGAATGGAAGGTTCATTCTTTCCAACTGGCAATTCCTGACCAGCGCGAAACTGCGCGCCCGCGTCCAACCCTGGGAGCGGATCGGACTGTCCGCCCGCGACGTGGACGCGGGCGATTATCTCCTCGATTGGCGTCGCGGCGGCAAGGGACTGCGGTACGTGCATCAATTCAGCGAGGATGAATTAGCCGAATTGGCAGATGCCACAGGCTTCCGCATGGAAGAGACATTTTATTCGGATGGAGAAGGCGGAAAGTTGGGACTGTATCAAGTATGGAAAATCAAATAATAGCCATCACCCGTGAAGTCAGCCGCTCGATTGTGGATTGCGAATTGACTCACCTGGCGCGCACGCCCATTGACGTGGTTCGCGCCCGAACACAACACGATCAATATCGCGATGCCCTACGTTCGCTGGGGCTGGAAGTGGTGTCCCTGCCCGAGGAACCAGACCTGCCCGATTCGGTCTTCGTGGAGGACGCGGCCATCGTGTTGAACGAGGTGGCGGTGCTGACGCGTCCTGGCGCGAACTCGCGCAAGCCCGAAGTGGAGTCCATCGTGCGGGCGCTGGAGCCGCATCGCCGATTGGTGCGCATCGAGTCGCCGGGGACGCTGGATGGTGGGGATGTGCTGGTGGTGGGCAGGAAAATCTTCGTGGGGCAAACGCTTCGCAGTAACGCGTCCGCTCTGGAGCAGATGACGAATTTGCTCTGCCCGTTCGATTATGAAGTGATCGGAGTCCCCGTCACGGAATGTCTGCATTTGAAATCAGGGGTGTCGCAGGTGGCGGAAAAT
>JAYRVQ010000411.1:0-14316 GCA_041918465.1 Anaerolineales bacterium | reverse complement strand
GCCATCCCCATCGGCATCCTCTCTGCCGTCCGACAGTATTCCCCGTTCGATATCGCCGTCACTACGTTTTCGTTCGCGGGGCAGGCCGTCCCTGAATTCTGGCTGGGACTGATTCTGATTCTCGTCTTCTACGCCTGGTTGAAAAATCCGCTCACCGGCGATCCGCTTTTGCCTTCGGGCGGGATGCTGTCCCTCGACGCGCAAGGCTTCGCACTCGGAGATCGCATCTGGCATCTGATTCTCCCCGTCGCGACCGGCGCGCTGGGTTGGATCGCATGGTACTCGCGCTTCCTGCGTTCGAGCATGTTGGATGTGATGCACAAGGATTACCTCCGCACCGCGCGCGCCAAGGGCGCGCCAGAGCGAACCGTGATTCTCAAACACGCCCTGCGCAACGCGCTGATTCCGCTCGTCACCATCCTCGCACTCGACATCCCATACATATTCAGTGGCGCGGTCTTCATCGAATACATTTTCTCCTGGCCGGGCATGGGGCGGTTGTACTATCAGGCCGCGCTCAATCGCGATTATCCAATCCTGCTGGCGGTGCTCATCATCGGCGCGGGACTCATCAGCCTGTCGAATCTGCTGGCGGATATTTTGTACGCGGTGCTTGACCCGCGCGTCCGCTATGAGTGACGCGAAAATTCAATGGAACAGTCACCCGCCCCCAACGTCCAGAAGGATGCGCCGCCCGTCAGCATGGGATCGGTGGTCTGGAAACGATTCCGACATCACCCGGGCGCGATCGTCGGTTCGGTCATCCTCGGACTGTTGATTGCCTCGGCGATTCTCGCGCCGCTCTCTCCGTACGACGCGATCAACTCCACCCTGAGCGATGCGTACCAATCGCCGTCGCTGGCGCACCCGATGGGTACGGACGCGCTCGGCCGCGACCTGCTGACGCGCGTTCTCTATGGCGGAAGAATTTCACTCGCGGTGGGATTGCTCGTGGTGGGAATCTCGCTGACCATCGGCGTTCCCATCGGCGCGGCCGCGGGCTATTACGGCGGCTGGCTCGACAACGCATTGATGCGCCTGACCGACACCTTTCTTTCGTTGCCGTCGTTTCTTGTTTTGATTCTGTTGAGCGCGATTTTGCGCGAAGTGGACGCGCCGCTTTTCGAGCGCAGTAATGTGCTGACGATTGGCGTGGTGATCGGACTCTTCGGCTGGATGACCTTCGCGCGTCTCGTGCGCGCCGCCTTCCTCACGCTTCGTGAATTGGACTTTGTGTCGGCCGCGCGCGCCCTGGGCGGACGCGACCTCTGGATCATCGTCCGCCACATTTTGCCAAACGCCATCGGTCCCATCATCGTGGAATGTACGCTGGAACTCGGCTACGCCATCATCGAAGAATCAGGATTGAGTTTTCTGGGATTCGGAATCCAACCACCCACACCCTCGTGGGGCAATTTGCTCGGCAACGCGCAGGAACATTTCACCAAGTATCCCTGGCTGGCGATCTTCCCCGGCCTGATGATCTTCCTCGCCATCATCTCGGTCAACTACATCGGCGACGGCCTGCGCGACGCGTACGACCCGTACAAGATGCTGGAGCAGGTTGGCGAACGATAAATGTAACTGCTAGTCTTCTAGTCTGCTGGTCTACTAGTCTTCTAGTCAGCGACTATCAGACTAGCGACTAGAAGACTAGTAGACTTATATAAGGAGACACCCCATGACCTCGCCCCTCCCCCCGCTCGAACCCATCCGCTCTGCCTATCGGCTGCAGTTCCTTTCCGATTCGCAATTGGATCAACTCCAGGAGTCCACGCTCGACATCCTCGAAAACGTCGGCGTGAAATTCCCCTCGGAGAAATGTCTCAAAGTGTTCGCCGAACACGGTGCACACGTGGACATGGAAAAACAGATCGTCCGCATTCCGCGCGGCATGGTTTTCAACGCCTTGAAGACTGTGCCGCGTTATTTTGTCATGGGGGCGCGAGCGCCAGAATACGATTTGCAATTGCAGGATAACGTCACGTATTTCACCACCGACGGATGCGGGATCGAAACCATTGACATTTACACGGGCGAGAAGCGAACCTCCACCAAAGCGGACGTGGGCATGATGGCGCGCGTTGCCGACTCGCAACCCGCCGTCGGATTCTACTGGCCGATGGTCAGCGCGCAGGACTTTGGCCGCACCGCCCCGCTCCATGAAGCGGACGCGGGCTGGCACAACACCGTCAAGCACATCCAAAGCGAAACCATCATGGGCGAACGCGACGCCGAATACGCGGTGGAGATGGCAACCGTCATCGCGGGCAGTCGCGAGGAGTTGCGCCGCCATCCGCCGCTCTCGCTTGTCGTCTGCACCATCGCGCCGCTCTTGCAAGATCAACCCGGCATCGAAGGAGCACTGGTGATGGCAAAAGCGGGCATCCCCGTCGGCTTCCTCGCCATGCCCACGCTGGGGACGACTGCACCCGCCACCGTGGCCGGCGCGCTGGCCGTGGGCGACGCGGAATGTATCAGTGCGGCTGTGTTGATGCAACTGGTTGCGCCCGGTGCGCCCGTCTTTCACTCCATCATGCAGGCCTGGGCGGATCCGCGCACGGGCGCGTACGTGGGCTATCCGCTTGATTCGCGCGGACGCTACGCACCGGTCGAGATCGCACATCACTGGGGCATCCCTTCGATGGGCGCATGCTTTGGCACCGAAACCTCGGGAGTGGGCGTCTGGCAGGCCGCGGCCGAACCCGCCCTCGACCCGTTCCTCGCGGGACTCACCAGCCCGGAATTTGTCACCGGCATGGGACTCTCGCGCACGTACACCCTGCTCCATCCCGAGCAACTTTTACTCGACATCGATCTGTATCAGCGCGCACGTCACTACCTGCAACCGCTCGAAGTCAGCGAGGAGACTCTCGCGATGGAGTCCATCCGCGCCGTCGGTTCAAGCGGACAGTTCCTCGGCCAGAAGCACACGCGCAATCACATGCGCGATTCCTTTGCGCGCGCGATCACCTATCAGTTGGACGAAAAGAACAAGTATCGCGACCCACTCGAAGTTGCGCGCGAGCGCACGCGCTGGATCATCGAAAACCATCAGGTGGAGCCGCTCGAAGATGCCAAGCAAAAAGAACTGGCGCGCATCCTGGCCGCGGCGGATGAGGAATTGATGTAAGCCTCGTGGTGCGGAATGGTATTCCGCACACTGGTTCAGCGGGATGCCATCCCGCTCCACAATGGAGACAATATGTTTTCCCCAACCCCTCCCATCCAACCCATCCGCCCAGCGCGCCCGTATCATCTGATTGACGAGGCACAAGTCAATCAACTCGCGGCTGGCACACTTGAAATCCTCAACGAGACTGGGATTCATTGCCCATCGGAAAAATGTCTGCGGATTTACGCGGATCACGGCGCGCGCGTGGACTTCGACTCGAAGATCGTCCGCCTCTCTCCGGACCTCGTGGCGGCCTCCCTTTCGACGGCGCCGCGCTTCTACAGGATGGGTGCGCGTTCCCCCGTCCATGATTTGAAATTAGATGAGATGACCACCTTCTGTGCCACGGACGGTTGCGGCGTGGAGACGATAGACTTTGAGACGCGTCAACGCCGCGGCTCGCGCAAGCAGGATGTGGCCGACATGGCGCGCGTCGCGGACGCGCTCACCTCCATCGGCTTTTACTGGCCCATCGTCAGCGCGGTGGATCATCCCGCGACTGCGCCGTTGCACGAACTGGACGCATCCTTCAACAACACGGTCAAGCACGTGCAATCCGAAACTGTGATGGGCGAGGAGTTGGGACGCTACGCGGTTGAGATGGCGCGCGTCATTGCAAAAGATGAGACGACGATGCGGACGCGTCCGCCACTTTCATTGCTCGTGTGTTGCATCGCCCCGCTCGGACAGGATAAGGAAGGGATGGAGTCCGCGTTGCTATTCGCCGAGGCGGGGTTACCGGTCGGGTTCATGTCCATGGCGAATGTCGGCTCAACGGGACCTGCGACCCTCGCTGGCACGGTCGTCGCGGGCGACGCGGAGATCGTCTCAGCACTGGTTCTCATCCAAATGGCTTTTCCAGGCGCACCTGTTTTTCACTCATTCATGCCAGGCGTCATGCACCCGCGCACAGGCGGCTATCTTGCGACCGCGCACGAGGGGACGCTTCTCTATCCCATCGGCGTGGAGATGGCGCATCACTGGGGCGTGCCGACGCTGGCGGGCATTTTCGCGACCGATGGGATGGTCCCTGGCTGGCAAGCCGCGGGGGACGCGGCCACCTCGTTCATGCTGTGTGCGCTGGCCGGGGCAGAAACTGGCAGTGGGCTGGGGTTGTTGGAATCCTGTTCCCTGCTCTATCCTGAATCGATCATCCTCGACAGCGATATTTATCACCGCGTCCGAATCGAAATGGCTGGGCTGGATGTCAGCCGCAAGGCGCAGGCGTTGGACGTGATCAAAGAGGTGGGGCCGCGCGGGCTGTTCCTGAAACACCGTCACACGCGCGACCATCTCCGGGACAGGATCTTCTCCGAGTTAACGGGACCCGCCCAAATGTCGGGAAAGATGCGGGATCCCGTCGAGGAGGCGCGCCTCAAAGTGGAGTCCATCCTGCGCGGGCATCATCCCGAACCGTTGGAGGAAATCCAGCAAAAAGAGTTGACGCGCATTTTGGCCGCGGCAGATAGGGAGATGGGAGGTGTAAGTTGATATGGAAACTGACCTGCGAGTTCTTTCGGACGATGAGGTCGCGCAAGTCCACGAACGGACGCTGACGGTTCTCGCGACGCGAGGCGTGCGCGTGGACACGGAGCGCGGGCGACGTGCGTTGCGTGAGGCGGGCGCACACGTGGACGAGTCCAGTCACATCGTGCGCTTCCCGCGCGACCTGGTGGAGGAGTGCCTGCGACTCGCGCCGCGCAAATTCACTTTGGGAGGGCGGCGGCCTGGCTGGGAATTTCCGCTCAACGAAAACAAGTGCACGCTCCTAGCGGACGGCGCGGCGATTTTCATCCTCGATAGTGAGACGGGTGAACGGCGTGATGCAACTCATGCCGACTGGCTGGACGCCACGCTCATGATCGATTCGCTCGACGAGGTGGGTGTGTATTGGTCCATGGTCGAGCCAACCTTTGCCGAGGCATCGTTGGGGGATTTTGTGAGTTACCTGCGCGGCATGATCTCGAATTTCTCAAAGCATTTGCAGGATAGCACGCATACCGTCGAACAATCGCGCTGGCTGTTGGAAGTTCTAGGCACGGCCTTTGGGGGCAGGCAGGCCGTGCGCGCCGCGCGTCCGTTTTCGTTTTTGCTCACGCCTGTCTCGCCGCTGGTGATCGAGGCCGCGCACACCGACGCTTATCTCGAAACGCTGGATTGGAACCTTCCTGCCGCGATCATGCCGATGCCGATGATGGGCGGTACCGCGCCCGCGAGTTTGATCAGCACGCTCCTGCTTGCCAATTGCGAAACGCTGGCGATGCTGTGCCTCATCCAGGCCGCGGCACCGGGCACACCGGTCATCTATGCCGCCTGCCCGTCCATCATGGATCCGTACACGGGACGATTCACCGGCAGTGAAGTGGAACATGGCCTGCTCGGCGCGGCTGTGACCGAACTGGCGCGTCATTACGGACTCCCGGTAGAAACATCGGCGGGCAATTCGGGACAATATCACCCCGGCGTGCGGACCGGTTACGAGCGCGCCCTCAACTGGTCCATGACGACGCTTTCGTGGCCTGACCTGTTGGTGGGTCCCGGCCAATTGGGCGGCTCCATGTTCCTGAGCCTCGAACAGATCCTGGTGGACGTGGAGGTCTTCCGCCGCTGTCTGCGTCTCTCGGACGGGATCAATACCGCCGAATCCGAATGGCTGGATTCAGAACTCACGGCAGTGGAACATGGCGGTAACTTTCTGGCGCGCCGATCCACGCGCGATGCGTTTCGCCGCGGCGAGGTCTATATGGATGGGTATGATACCCACGAAACATACGAGGCCTGGTTCGCCTCGGGCAAACGGACTCTTGTCTCTGAACTGCGCGAGGAAGTGCGGGAGATTCTCAAGTCACACAAGCCGCTTCCGCTGGATGAAGATGTTGAAAAAGAATTGAATGTCATTGAACAGCGCGCAAGAGGAAATTAATTCGATACACGGATGAAACGGACAAACAGGTATTAGACCTCTTGCATAAGTCTGTGCAAGAAAGGGCGCACACAAATTCTTTGCCACGAATTTCACGGATTAGCACAGATTTGGTTTTAAAATCCGTGCTAATCCGTGACATCGTGCCCGAAGGGTAAATCTGTGGCTAACTGTACTTTTGCAAGAGGTCTATTTTTTAATTCTCCGTGAAATTCGCCGAAGGATCCGTGTACAAAAAAGGAAACCATCATGCAATTCACAAGCCAATTATTAAGCGACTCGGAAAAAGAACGCATTCACGAAGACACCCTGAAAGTTCTGGAAACAGTGGGCGTGCGCTATTACAGCGACAAAGCGCTGAATCTGCTTGAATCCGCTGGTGCGCGCGTGGACCGCGAGGAGAAGATCGCCCACATTTCCCCCGCGCTGGTGGAACAGGCTCTCTCAGTTGCGCCAAAAAACTTCACACTGGGTGCGCGCAATCCGCAATACGATTATCTCCTGCCGTCGCCCGTTTCGCGCTATTGCATGGACGGCACAGGCGCGTTCGTCCGCGATTTTCAAACAGGCGAGCATCGCTACGGTACAGATAAAGACAACGAACTCGCCCTGCGAATCTTCCAGGCCATGGATATGGGTGTGATGGCCTGGGCGCCCGTCTCCGCGGAGGACAAACCCGCGCACACGCGTCCGCTCCACGAGTGGGCTTCGATGATGCGCTTCTGCTCCAAACATGGCGAACACGAACTTCACACCGTCGAGCAGGCTCCCTATCTCACCGAAATGCTCATCGCCGTCATGGGCAGTGAAGACGAAGTCCGCGCCCGCCGCGCCTACTCGCTCATCTATTGTCCCGTCTCACCGCTCATGCACGATGGCCCGATGATGGACGCCTACTTCGAAATGGGTGCGCTAGACCTGCCCATCATGGTCCTGCCCATGCCCGTCACCGGCACAACCGGTCCGGCCAGCCTCTTCAGCAACATCTGCATCGCCAACGCCGAAGCCCTCTCCTCGATCATCATTTATCAACTCGCACACCCTGGTCGTCCGATGATATACAGTAGCGCGACTGGCAACATGGACATGCGGAACGGCGCCTACGTGGGCGGCAGTCCCGAAATGGGACTCATGTCCGCCGCGCTGGTGGAGATGGGACGCTTCTACGGTCTTCCTTCGGGGTCGGCTGGTTGCACCGCCGATGCGCGTCAGCCTGGCCCGGACGTTGTCCTGGAAAAACTGATCACCACCCTCACCCCCGTTCTGGCTGGCTCGGAGATCATCATCGGCTTCGGAGAAATCGAAAGCGACCAATTGCTCGTGCTCGAGCAGATCGTGGTGGACAACGAGATCGCACACTTCTGTGTGCGCGTCTTCAAAGGAGTCGACTCCAGCCCGCAAAAGTCCCTGACCGATGACATTCTTGCCATTCAACCGGGCGGCAACTTCCTCACGCGCAAAACCACCCGTCATCTGGCGCGCAGTGACGAGTTCCTGCTCACGTCCCTGCTCGATCATCACACCCTCGATCAGTGGATTCAAATGGGCAGACCGTCCATGTATTCGAATGCGCGCAAAAAGGTGGAGGAGATTCTCGCCGCGCCCGTGCAAGACCCGCTGTCTGACGACGCGACGCAAAAGTTAGAGGAGATTCTCGCAAGGGCGGATAGGGAACTAAACACAAATTGAGAATTCCCCTCGATTCTTGTTGACACTTTCGGGCGATCCTAACTGCTGGCGCAAGTCTCCAGACCCCCACCGGGTAAGTGATTTGTTTATTAGGCGCGCTACTATGGGTAAATCGCACCAGTTGGAATATCTACTTTCCTTTGATTTCCCGCGACTTTACCCATGTCAAGATGATGCCGAAGATGATGGCAAAGCGGAATGATGTTTCCAAATCTATGGTGCTTGCTCCATGACCGATGATATTCCATAGAAATGTCACAATCGCAGTAGTCACTAGGGCTACTGCGAACACGGTACCAAATTCAACGACCAGTTTCTTAATGTTCATTTTTCACTCTCCTTTTCAGAAAACCTGCATGATTTTCGAATTGACACTACCAGAAAAAGAAAACCTGATTACGCAATGATTTAACCGATCCTTCCCATCCCAAAACATTAGGGGTTGATAGTTACTCTTCAACCTCGATGCGGTCCACCTGGATCTGCGAGCCGTTGTAGTCAGGCACATTACTAAATAATGTGCCATAGAGATGAACGGTCTTGCCGCTATCGCGTAGCGCTTCGATCTGCGCTTGTATAGCCGGGTCCATGGAATCGATGCCAAAGTAGATAATCTGCCCCAAGTCCTGCCGCTCAAAGTAGTCATCATACTGTGCGCCGGGCCCCGTACTCTTGATGACTCCCCACCAGTCAAATATCTCTTCTGTGGCGCCTGGTGGCATGTAACTGCCTGCGTCTTGTTCTTCAACCTCGATGCGATCGACCTGGATCTGCGAGCCGTTGAAGTCAGGCACATTACTAAATAATGTGCCATAGAGATGAACGATCTTGCCGCTATCGCGTAGAGCTTCGATCTGCGCTTGTACCGCCGAGTCCATGGAATCGATGCCAAAGTAGATGATCTGCCCGTTGGTCCACAACTCAAAGTAGTCATCATACTGCGCGCCGGGTTCGGTATTCTTGATGACGCCCCGCCAATCAGCTATCTCGTCCGTGGTACCGGGTGGCATGTAACCGCCGGAACCATCTCCACCCGTGCCGCCGCTTCCTCCTGGGCCACCACCACTTGCTGTGGGACCACACTCTCCCCGGAAATAAGCCCACTCGTCACAGGTACTGCCATCCGGAAAAACACATACTCCGGATTGACTGCCATCGTCCGCAGTGTGAATTTCGAGTTTGTTCCCATTCTGCTCGCAATAGACCGAGGCAGGATTTGGCATACCAGCCTGAGGCATGTCCGTCGCGGCAGGTTCAGGCGCCGCCTGAGTTTGGGGCGCTGTGCAGGCTGTCAGCACCATCAAAATGATTACGAATGTAAATATCCTTTTCATTTTCTCCTTCTTTCTGTTGTTCCAGATTTGATGTAATTCGTCCGTTTGCTAAATGTGATCACCACAGGCTTCTATAAGTCCACTGCACGCATGGGTTGCCTATTTCACTTGCTCTGATTACGCCGGTGGGCGGACGTGGACAATATTCGAGAGCAAGAAAAACTCGAAGCCAGTGTCTCGACCAGTTCAATAACCAGGGTGGTGTGGACAATACTTGGGAGCAGAAAATACTTGACGCAAAGCGTATCGCGCGACGGGAGGGCAGCCCCAGCCGTCCGCGGTACGCTTTGTTAGGTTTTGTTATTATGCTCCACCGTAATGACTACATTTCCCTTTTTGTGCCCTGTTTCGACATATCGGTGAGCTTCGGCCATTTGTTCCAAGAGATAGCATCTGTCTATGACCGCTTTTATCTTTCCCACTTCAATCAACTCTGTGAGAAAGACAAGATCTTTGATTTTTTCACTTGCGGACCTCAAACCCGCCGCCATAAACCCGACTTTTTTGCGGCTGCGCCTAGCAGGCAATATCGCGTTAAGTATCGCTATCGGCGTTGGGACGGTTGTCAGAAAAATGCCTTCGTCTGTCAACGAGCCTTTGCACTCTGAAAACGAACGTTTGCCTACCGTGTCAAAAATAATGTCATAGGTCTTGCCATTTTCGGTAAAATCCTCCTGGGTGTAATCAATCACCTGATCGACTCCCAAAGATTTGACCCATGCTAAATTCGAGGTGCTGCATACCCCGGTTACCTTAGCCCCGTAATACCTGGCAAGTTGTACCGCAGCAGCGCCAACCGAGCCGGAAGCTCCATAAATCAGCACGGTTTGTCCACTCTGGATATTGCCTTTGTCGCGAAGAAAAGGCAGCGCGGTTAATGCCCCATTCGGGACGCTTGCGGCTTCTTCGTAGCTCAGATTGACCGGCTTGATGGCGAGAGCCCCGTTTTCGGGCATGCAATTGTATTCTGCATACGCGCCAAACATGTCGAAGCCAAATACCTGGTCGCCGGGTTTGAATCGGGTCACATCTCTGCCGATAGATTCAATCTCTCCAGCAAACTCTTGCCCCAGGATCGGATGTCTTGGTTTCAGGAATCCATTAAATCCCGGGGATGCCCTCATGTCTGGGTCTTCTTTTACGACTGTTGTCGCATATATTTTTATCAACACCTCATTATTTTTGGGCGTGGGTTTTTCCACATCTTGAAGGTGAAGAACCTCGGGCGGACCAAATTTTGTGTAAACAATTGCTTTCATGAGAATTCCTCCAGGATTACTTTTCAAAATTGGAAAGGTTGAGAGTCAACCTCTCCAATACCCTTGTTTGCTGTTGAAGCTTGAAGTCGAAAGGCTGTTGGTATTACGCTGCCCGACTTGGGTCGTTGCGAAGCAGAACGATCCCCAGCCAGACGAACCAGATGATCTGACCCAAGCCGAATACACCGGTCAAAGCGTTCAGCGCTGGGATGATGGTGATGATTCCCACCGCACCGACCAACACGCCGAGGATGTTCAGCCCTTTGGGAAGCCCGCCTGTCCGCAGCGCTGCCAAGCTGACCAACAGCGTCAATGGTCCGCCGAGGATTTCGCCATTGGCGTTGCCCAGCCCGTTTGTGATGGCTTCAATCGCCTGAAAGGTCAACGCAGCCTGGGTCGGGTCCTTGGCGTAGAGCGCGACGACAGTAGAGAGTCCCGCGTTTGCGGCCATGCCGCTGGCGATGAGCGAACCAGCCCAAATGATTCCGATCGCGGTTGCCACCTGCATGATGGCTGGTGAGCCGGACTTCATGCGGTCATACAACGCCAGTGACAGGACGATCAGCGCAAAGCCAAAGAACACGTACATGAGCAGGTTGGTTGAAAAGATGACCATCTGTTTGTCGACGTTCAGGGCTACCTTTTGGGCTGGGTCGGTTATGCTGAGGTAGTCCAGAACGACGAGAAAGATAACTATTCCGATCAGGTGGGCGACTGCCATGTACAGCGCGGCGAAACCGCCAAATTTCTGCAAGGTTTTCATGTTGTTCTCCTTTTTTGAATCAATCCGAATGACTTGTTTTGAATGAGACTGTTAGTAGAGGCCATAATAGGCTGTGGGTTTACGTTTCGCGAACCTCCTTGGTATCAGGCTCAACGGAATTAACCGAGAGCAAGGGTATATAGCGCTGGGTGGTGGATGTAATCCACTTCCAGTGCAATGCAAGATGCGCAATCGTAAGGATTGTCCATGCGACTCCAAATACTACATGCAGGCGATCTGGAACTCTCACAATATAAATGTCATCGCCGAAGTGGAGTACCCATGCTATTGCGCCGAATACATTCGTCGCGATATAGGTAATCCACATGATCCTATCTACAACACGATTGGCACGCAGCTTTTCCGGCATCCTGTTGAGAGGGCGTCCACGCAAAGCCTTGAGCCAATCCCAGTGCCAGACAATGTGCAAAACAATACCGGCAAGACCCACCACCCCAAAACAGATATGGGCAGTTACCCACACGCCGCGGGAAATCCCTAGAAAGACAATATCTAATTTGTGGGGGATAACGAGCCATAAAATAAAGCCTGTTATGGTTGTTATCAAGAGGGCCACAAAGATGGTCACATCGAGCCAGAAGTTGTGTTCAGTCCTACTCATTTTTTCAGTACCTCTTATTTAGTGCGGTATCCGCGAAGATAATACCTTGCCTGCCAACTATACTGAGAAAGGTTTACTTTGCTTTTTTGATGATCTGTATCCCATATGGGACAAGTGCAATTGCCATCATGATAGAGGCACTCAGATTGATGATTTCAAGACCATCAGGAGTGCCCACCAGCAACACGCCTATCAAGAACAATGTGCTCTGCCAGCGAGGAAACGAATTGGTCTTGAGTAAGGCAATGGCTTGAATGGCAAAGCCAAGCGGCAGGAGCAAAATGCCCCACAACAACGCCAGCCAGCCTTGTTTTGTAAACATAACCAATACCCCTGGCATGATTTGCGCGAATACGTTTTCTGGTAATGTGTCAAAAGCGCTCATGGTCAGGCATAACGCGCCTTTATCCGCTGCCAGAATAATTGCGCCCAAAATGGCTATCGCGGCGCCAATAAAACCAGCCCAGGCGCCAGAACTGCGATCAAGCAGTTTCATAAAGTGCAGGGCGACCACAATTAAAAGGGTGGTGCTTAACGTGACCAACACGTGTCCGAACTGCAAGAGTCCATTACCGTGTGCTCTGAGTATGATCCCTTCTGGATCAAGCAGGTGAGGTTGTAGCAAACCAGGGTGGACCGCAAAGGCAAAGATAAACAGCAGTGGAAAGATGATGAAAGCGAGTCCGATGCCAATTTGTTTAATTTGATTCAAGAATATGTTTTCGTTCATTAATAACGAAAGTCTTACTTTTGGATCTATTCCAGTGATCGATTTGTTTGTATTCATTTCTTTCTCCTTATTTGAACAATATTGATGGGTTTCGTGGAATTGGACTTGAATGACCGAGACCAATGGCAAACCTAGATCACGCACTTTCTTGAGCAAGCCATGCAACGCGGCCTGATCGATCACCGGGCCAGTTAAAAGCGTGTTGCCGTCCTCTTCCAGCGTGATGGTCAGACCCTCAAACCATTCGACCCACTGGTCATCCAGGTGTCCCTTAAGGCGGATTTCATAGCATTGAAACTGGTTAAGTTTTTTGTTTAATTTTTGTTTGTCGCTCATCATGTGCTTTGCGTTTTTCCTTTCGTTGTTTATTTGCCCAAAGGATACCGCCCGATGTGGGGATGCGTCATCACATCATGATGTGATTGAGGATGTGATTGCTGGCGAAAAATAAAAAGTCCCGGCAGATGTTTTTAGGACACCTGTCGGGGCTGGGGTGGGTAATTTCGGGCCAGCTAGAATAAATCGAGTTCCTCGGCGCGCCGGATGGCCGCCCGGCGGTCGTTGACCCCTAGTTTGTTGAAAATGTTTTTGGTGTGGGTGCGAAAGGTGTTAAGCGACACGATCAGTTGTTGGGCAATTTCTGGGCCGCTTAATTCGCTTCGCAGCAGCTTGAGCACTTCCAGCTCGCGTTCGCTCAAAGGCTCTATCATGTCTGATTTTTGTTGGAGGATTGCTGATTTTGGCGCAGCCACTGGTTGTGTAAAGGCAGCCAAGAGTTTATCCGCATAACCGCTCAGCAAATGGTCTCGATTGCGCGATTGTTTTTCAATCAACAATCGCATCGCTTTGCCTTCATCCACAAAGATGCGAACATAGCCGCCCGGCTCGGCCAGCGCCAGCGCCTCACCCAGCAGTTGCGCAGCCTTGTCCTTTTCGCCATGCGCGTGCAGAGCGATCGTCTGTAGAACCATCACCTTGAGCAGTTCATCCGCCCATCCTTTTGCTTCCATCTGTTGGCGCAAGGGCTCCAGCACTGCCAGCGCGGCAGACGGGTCTCCTTGGGCCAGATATACCCGAGCCTGGCTGAAGGGGAGCTCATGCGTCTGCGCGAGATGAGCGGCTGCATCTAGATCGCCCTGATGAAGCAACACTATCACTTGTTGAGCAGCTACATCGGGTATCCGATGCACAAAGTTATGCTGGCGCACGGACTGCTCGGTCTCCGCTAATATGGCGGCCGCCCCGTCTGCGTCCCCCCTCGCCAGTTTTAGGCGGGCAAGAAACACCTCGCAAACAATGTATCTGTCAATAACGCGATCCCACTGCTGCGCCAGTCGGAGGCTCTCCTGCCCGTGCTGTTCAGCGGCATACAGGTCGTTCCATTCGTAGCAGATACGGGCCAGGCCAAGATGCGCCTCAGAGGCAGACGGCAGCGGATACTCACCAAACAGTTCTAGGGCATGCCGGTAGGTCTCGGCGGCCAGATAGAGCCTGTTTTCTGTTTCCTGCACCCTACCAAGACCCATCGTGGCCAATTTAGTGACGAAGGTATGTCCTATCGTCTGGCTGATGGATATGGCTTCAGTAAGAGCCCGGCTGGCCGCGGTGCGGTCTCCCTTTTGTTGGTAGGCAGCACCTAATGCCCAGGTACTTATATTGCGGACTGGCAGATTATCGGGGCGCAAATACTCCAGGGCACGGCGTGCCTGAACAATGGCTGTATCTGCCTGGTAATGGATGTAAGCTAGGGTAGCTCGGTTGTTGGCAATACGTCCTAAAATGTCGCGGGTATCAATGTCTAACTCGGCACCCTGCAGAGCG
>JAYRVQ010000410.1:0-2262 GCA_041918465.1 Anaerolineales bacterium | reverse complement strand
TCAGTTCGGCGCGGAGACGCCGTTCCTGCGTCCTGCCGAATTTGCGCAGGACAAAACCACCGATCTGCCCGTCTTCGAGCACGCGCTGAAATGGCTGGCGGAAAACGAAGGCTACAAGCCCGATGTGGTGGTGCAGTTGCGCCCGACCTCGCCCATCCGTCCGCGTGGACTGGTGGACAAGGCCATCGAAATCCTGCTCACCCATCCCGACGCGGACAGCGTGCGCGGCGTCGTCTCGGCGGGACAGAATCCGCACAAGATGTGGCGTCTCACCGACGAGAACAGCCCGATGAAAAACCTGCTTCCCGTGGACGGGATTGACGAGCCGTACAATGCGCCGCGGCAGATCCTTCCGCCCGTCTACTGGCAGACGGGTCACATTGACGCCATCCGCGCCGAAACCATTTTGAATGGCTCGATGAGCGGGAAGAATATTTATCCGCTCATCATTGATTCCGTCTTCACCGTGGACATTGACAACCTGCAAGACTGGGCGCGTTACGAGCATCTCGTCGCCACGGGCGGACTGGACATGGTCTGGGCGGGACGCGCGCGGCGTCCGATGCCCGACTCTGTGAAGATGATCGTCTCGGACTTCGACGGCGTCATCACCGACAACCGCGTCTGGACGGACGAAAACGGCGTCGAAACGGTGGTCGCTTCAAGGTCAGATTCGATGCACATCCGCATCCTGCGCGAGCGCGGCGTCGAAGTGATGATCCTGTCATCGGAGCCGAATCCGGTGGTCAAGGCGCGCGCCAGCAAAATGGGCGTGGACGCCATCCACGGCATTGACATCCGCGGCAAGGGCGAAGCGCTCAAACAACTGCTGGCCGAGAAGCACGTCGACGCGGCGAATGTGGTATATATCGGCAACGACCTGAACGACCTGCCGTGCTTCGAGATCGCCGGTTGGGCGGTGGCGGTCGCGGACGCGTACCCCGAAGTGCTCCAAGCCGCCGACCATGTGCTGGTCAAACCCGGCGGTCACGGCGCGGTGCGCGAAGTGTGTGAGTTGGTGTTGAAGAAAATAGAGAGCAGAGAATAGAGATTAGATGATTAGAGATTGGTTTTGACTATTCTCTAATCTCTAGTCATCTCCTACTTACCATGCCACGCGAAATCAAACTTGGAAATCGAACCGTCATCGCCTAGACCAGGAAGGAGTCTCAAATGAATTGCTTCAATCATCCTAACGTTCCAGCCGTCGGAATTTGCAAAGCCTGCCAAAAAGGTCTGTGTATGGAATGTGCCCTTGATTTGGGACACGGAATTGCATGCAAGAATCATCGAGAAGAAGTGGAAATACGTTACAGCACAAGTGGAATTTATACACAAATGTTTTATATCTTTGGGCCTCTTGGGATTATCATGATCCTGAGCGGGATTTTGACGGACAATTACATGAATACAAAAGAGCCAGCATTATTTTTTATAGGAACAGGGATGTTAGGTTTTGGTGGCCTCTATTCGGTTGTCTCAGGGATTCTTGCAATTAAATGGCTCCGCAAAAGCAAATAGTCTTAATAATCAATACATCAGTAAAGGATTAAACATGGCACGCGAAATTAAATTTGGAAATCGAATGGTCGGTGACGGACACCCTGCGTACGTTATCGCCGAGATCGGAATCAACCACAACGGCGACCTCGACATCGCCAAGCAGATGATCGACGCGGCGGTGCACGCCGGTGTGGACGCGGTCAAGTTCCAGAAGCGCACACCCGACGTCTCGACGCCCGAAGCGCAGAAAACCCAAATGCGCGAGACGCCCTGGGGCTACATCTCGTACATTGACTACCGCTACAAGGTTGAGTTCACCGCCGAGCAATATCACGAGATCGACAAGCACTGCAAGGAAAAAGGCATTGCGTGGATGGTCTCGGTCTGGGACGAACCTGCGGTGGATTTCATGGAGCAGTTCGACACGCCCGCCTACAAAGTGCCGTCCGCATCGCTCACCGATCACAAACTGCTGAAATACGCGCGCAAGACGGGCAAGCCCATCATCATCTCCACGGGCATGTCCACGATGGCGCAGATCCACAAAGGCGCGCAGGCTGTGGGCGACGAGAACCTCGTCATCATGCACTGCACCAGCACCTATCCGTGCGAGCCTGAAGAACTGAACTTGAAAATGATCGAAACGCTTCGCCGCGAATTTCCCAACAACCCCATCGGCTATTCGGGACACGAAGTCGGGCTCGTCCCCTCGGCGGTGGCGATCTCGCTCGGCGCGTGCATGGTGGAGCGTCACCTCAC
>JAYRVQ010000409.1:0-2881 GCA_041918465.1 Anaerolineales bacterium | reverse complement strand
ATACGCTGACGCAGACCGGAACTCCCGCGAGCGAGGCGTTGCCCGGCTACCTGCATCCCAAGCCGATGGTCTTCGCGGGCATCTATCCCGTGGACGCGGATCAGTATCCCGACCTGCGCGAATCGCTCGACAAATTGCAACTCAATGACGCGTCGCTGACATTCGAGCCAGAGACTTCGCAGGCGCTGGGGTTTGGATTCCGCGCGGGCTTCCTCGGCTTGTTCCACATGGAAATTATCCAGGAAAGAATCGAGCGCGAGTTCGATTTGGATGTACTGTTCACCGCGCCATCAGTGGAATACGAGGTGGTGACGCATTTGGGCGAAGTACTGAAAGTGGATTCGCCCGCCGAACTTCCCGACGAGGGGTTGATCGCCGAGGTGCGTGAGCCGTGGATGAACATCGAGATCATCACGCCGACAGATTACTACGGCCCGATCATGGAACTGGTGACGAAGCGCCGCGGCATCTACAAGCAACAGGAATATCCCGCGCCGCATCGCGTCCAACTTGATTTTCAGATTCCGCTGGCCGAACTCATTGTTGATTTCTTCGATGATTTGAAATCGCGCACAAAGGGCTATGCCTCGCTCGATTATCAGTTCGCGGAATATCGTCCCGACAAATTACAGAAATTGGAAATCCTCGTCAACGGCGAACCCGTGGACGCGCTCGCGGCCATCGTCCATGAGCGCGATGCCTATCATAAGGGACAACGTCTCATCACCAAGTTGAAAGAGATCATCCCGCGCCAGTTGTTCGATGTGGCTATCCAAGCCGCGGCAGGCGGACGCGTCATCTCGCGTGCCAATGTCAAAGCCACGCGCAAGGATGTGTTGGCGAAGTGCTACGGCGGCGACATCACCCGCAAGAAAAAATTGCTCGAGAAACAAAAGAAGGGCAAGCGTCGTTTGAAGATGGTCGGTAATGTGGAAATCCCGCAGGAGGCGTTCATGGCTGTCCTGCGATTGGAAGAGGAATGAAGCGAGATAGGAGTTAGGGGTTAGGCAACCCACCTCCTCTTATCTCGCATCTCCTAATTTGTAATTCGCAATTTGTCATTTTCCCCGAGGAATTTTGTTCCCAAAATCCCGCATCCCCTCCTGGCTCCCCGGTGCGTTGGTCAGCATAGCGCTGATCGCCGCCATTTTATATTTCGTTGACCTTGACAAGATGGTCATCGCCGTCCGTCAGGCGAATTATGGCTTGCTGGCAATTTCGTTGCCTCTCTCCTTTGCGTGGATGGCCGTGCGCGCCAGAGTCTGGCAGGCGCTTTTACGCAACCGTCCAACTTTTGTAGATACGTTTTTCACAGTCGGGGAAGGATATTTGCTGAATGCCCTCCTCCCCTTCCGCCTCGGCGAATTGGGACGCGCTTTCTTGATTGCTCGCAAATCGAAAATGCAATTCGCAGAAGTCCTGCCGACCATCGTCATCGAGCGCGTCGTTGACCTCGGCATCACCGCCGCCATCCTGCTAGCGTCCCTGCCCTTCGTGGTCGGCGCGGAAGGTTCGGGACAGATCGGTTACATCGTCGGCGGCATCGTCCTCTTCGGCCTCATGATGATGTACGTGCTGGCGCGCAACAACCAATGGGCCTTGAACTTGTTCCACAAACTGAGCGCGCGCTGGCCGTCCCTGCAACGCTTCGGCGGCGGATTTCTCGAATCGTTCTTCTCCGGTCTGGGCGTGCTGACCGACGGCTGGCTCTTCCTGCGTTTCCTGTTTTGGATGATCCTCAACTGGAGTGTGGCCGTTGCCGCGTACTATTTGATGATCCGCGCCTACTTCCCCGACGCGCAATTCATCTGGACCTTCTTCGCCCTCGGCGCGGTCGCGTTCGGCGGAGCGATTCCCGCCCTGCCCGGCGGGGCCGGCACAGCGGACGCTGCCATCACCGCCGCGCTGACCCTGCTCAGCGGCGACGGGCCCACTGCCCTCGCAGTGGCGTTGACCGTGCGACTCTACAACTACCTCAACAGCGGCGTCATCGGAGGCATCGGCCTCGCCCGCGAAGGCGAGACGCTCGGGGGGGTGTATCGCGAATTGATGGCGTTGCGAAATAAGGATACAGAATCGAGTGACCCGCCGTCCTGAGCGGAGCCGCCGTTCGTTGGCGGCGTAGTCGAAGGACGGATGGCATGTGCAAGAGTTGATTTTCAGAAACTTACCCTTCGACTTCGTTCCTCGCTGTCGCTCGTCACTCCGCTCAGGGCAATGAAGTTATTGCAAGGAATCACCATGACTAAAAACTACCTCATCACCGGCGGCGCCGGGTTTATCGGCTCGAACTACGTTCACAAACTTTTATCTCGTGGCGAAAATGTAACCATCCTCGATAACTTCTCGCGAGGCGGCGCGCCGCGTAATTTGGAATGGCTGGAAAAAACCTTCGGCCGCGACTCGTTCCGCGTGATCCGCGGGGATGTACGCGACGCGCCCCTCGTGGCTGAGTCCGCCAAAGGGTCGGATGTGATCGTGCATCTGGCAGGGCAGGTCGCGGTGACCACGTCCGTCGTTAATCCACGCGATGATTTTGAGAACAACGCCCTCGGCACGTTCAACGTGTTGGAGGGCGCGCGCCTTTCGGGGAAAAATCCCATTGTGATTTACGCGTCGACAAATAAAGTTTATGGCGGTATGGATGATGTAAAAGTCGTCGAGCGCGGCGAGCGCTGGGAATACGAGAGCCTGCCCTTCGGCGCGCCCGAGACTCAACCGCTCGATTTCCATTCTCCATACGGATGCTCGAAGGGGACGGGCGATCAATACGTGCACGATTATGCACGCATTTACGATCTACCCACTGTCGTCCTTCGTCAATCCTGCATCTACGGCCCGCGACAATTTGGCATCGAGGATCAGGGCTGGGTGGCGTGGT
>JAYRVQ010000408.1:0-7105 GCA_041918465.1 Anaerolineales bacterium | reverse complement strand
TCGTCGGGTCTCGATACGAGCAAGAAGAACACTCGCTCTACTCGACCCTCGCAATGACGATGAAAAGATAAAATCATGAAACCCTTTGTTTTCATCAACATCGCTGTCACCGCGGACGGCAAAATGGATACGTACGAACGCCGCGGCGCGGCAATTTCGTCCGCGGCAGACAAAGCGCGCGTGGATCGTCTGCGCGCGGAATCGGACGCGGTAATGGTCGGTGGGCGGACTCTCCTCGATGAGGATCCCAAATTGACGGTCAAGAGCGAGGCGTTGCGGGCGGAGCGAGTCGTGCGCGGGTTGACGCCGAATCCCATCAAAGTGGGAATTGTCACGAAGGCGGAGATCAAACCCGACTCGGATTTTCTGAATTTTGGGGAAGCGCGAATCGTAATATTTACAACAAATCAGACGTCAAGTATCAAAATTGAACTCCTGCGCTCGCGCGGCGTGGACGTCTTCGTTCACGAGAATCCGCGCGTGGATTTGGCCAAAGCCCTGGAAACTCTCCACGAATTGGGCGTGAAGCGGCTGATGGTTGAAGGCGGTGGGACGCTCAACTTCGAGTTGCTCCGTCTCGGCCTCGTGGATGAACTGTCCGTGTACGTCGCGCCGATGATCTTCGGGGGCGAATCCGCTCCGACGGCCGCGGCAGGCATGGGTCTCGCACGAGGCGAAGCCATCCCGTTGAAACTCATCCACAGCGAAGTCTACGATGACGAAGGCGGAGTCCTGCTACACTATTCACTGAAGTAAACCCGCCGTCCTGAGCGGAACGAGGCGACAGCCGAGTGAAGTCGAAGGACGGGTGACAAAAGCAACAACAAGTTTCAAGTTATCTACCCTTCGACTGCGCCGCCAACGAACGGCGGCTCTGCTCAGGGCAACGAAAAATCGAGGCAACCATGTCAACCACCATGCACGAAAAATTGCACATGCTTTTGAAGAACGATCCCAATCACGAGTGTGAGGGGTTGGGAAAAGACAAAGTCTGCGTCCGCATTGTTGCGATGGCCGAATTGCCCTCTCGCTTCGGTGATTTTCACATCGTCGCCTTCGAGAACAACCGCGACGGAAAAGAGCACGTGGCTATCACGCACGGCGACGTGATCGGCGCGAGCGACGTGCCCGTGCGCCTGCACTCCGAATGTCTCACGGGCGACGTGATCGGCTCGCTCCGTTGCGATTGCCGTGACCAACTCGAAGCCTCATTGCGCATGATCGGAAAAATGGAACGCGGCATCGTGCTCTACCTGCGGCAGGAGGGACGCGGCATCGGCCTCATCAACAAGATCCGCGCCTACAGTTTGCAGGACGAGGGTCTCGACACCGTGCAGGCCAATCTTGCCCTCGGCTTCCGCGACGATGAACGCGATTACGCCGTGGCCGCGCACATGCTCATGTCGCTCCACGTCCAGTCGGTGCGGCTCATCACGAACAACCCAAAAAAGATTTCGCAACTCACCGATTACGGCATCCACGTCACTGACCGCATTCCACACATCATGCCGCCCAACGAGCACAATCGTTTCTATCTCGAAACCAAAGCCGCCAAGTCGGGACACATGATTGACTTCACGGGCCGTGAACATTTGCAGGAGCAAAGCGATGAACCCTTCGTGGACGGCATGCCAGAACCCGTTAAGGTGAACCGTGGATAAATGCGTCATCGTCATCACCGGCGCAACGGGCGTGCTCGGTAACCTGACCGCGCGCGCTTTTGCCGAACGTGGTCACTCGCTGGCGTTGCTCGATTTCAACCAGGAGAAACTGGACTCCCTCGTCCGCGATCTAAACCTGCCCGCAGAGCGACTCTACGCCCGCGTCGTTGACCTGCTCGACGCGCCGACGCTGCGCGCGACGGCCGAGGCTGTTTCCGTTAAATTTGGCGCGCTCCACGCCCTCATCCATCTCGTCGGCGGCTGGACGGGTGGCAAGACCATCGCCGAGACTCCCGCCGAAGATTTCTCCTCCATGCTCAACCAGCACGCGTGGACAACATTCAACCTCTTCCAGGCATTCGTTCCTTACCTCATCGCCACTGGCTGGGGACGCGTCATCACCGTCTCGCTCCCGCTGACAGTCCATCCGCAAGCGAAGATGAGCGCCCACGCGGCAGGCAAAGCCGCACAGGAATCACTGGTGATGACGCTGGCCGAAGAAACGCGCGGACAGGAGATCACCGCGAACATCATCCACGTTGATTCGATTGACACGAAGGGAACGGGGAAGGGGACATCCCCCAACGAGATCGTCGCCGCGATGATGTGGCTATTCTCGGATGAAGCATCGAAGGTAACGGGGTCGAGAATCCCGATTTACAAATAGTTTTCGTCATTGCGAGGGCGTTTGTTACCCGAAGTAATCTCTTCGTTGGCGCAGAGATTGCTTTGTCGGGAAGTGCACCCTCCTCGCAATGACGGAACCTGTTGTGCGTTATACTCGCACAATGCAATCCCACTTCATCCAAACCAACGGAATCAACTTTCACGTTCAGACCGACGGTCCCGCAGACGGCCCGTCGGTCATTTTGTTGCATGGATTCCCCGAGTTCCACTACAGCTGGCGCAGACAAATCCCCGCGCTCGTGGAGGCGGGATTCCGCGTCATCGTCCCCGACCAGCGCGGCTACAACCTGTCCGATAAACCGAAGGGCGTCGCGGCCTACGATGTGGACATCCTCGCCCGCGACGTGATCGGCCTGCTCGATCATTTTGGAATCCAGAAAGCGCGGCTGGTTGGACATGATTGGGGCGCGGTGGTCGCGTGGACTGTCGCCATCCAATATCCTGAACGGCTGGAGAAACTTGCCATCCTCAACGTTCCGCATCCCGATGTGATAACGCGCTTCATCCTGACAGATTCCACCCAACGAAAAAAATCCTGGTACGTATACTTCTTCCAAATCCCCCTCCTCGTTGAGTGGATTTTGCGCCGCAAGGATTTCGCCGCGCTGGCAAACATGCTCGTCCAATCGGGGCGACGCGGCACATTCACACCCGAAGATATCCTCGAATATAAAAAAGCCTGGTCGCAACCCCGCGCGCTGACGGGGATGCTCAACTGGTACCGCGCCGCCTTTCGCCGCGGGATGCGCGCCGCATTCGTCAGGTCCGCGCCGAGGCGTGTCACTGTCCCAACGCTGATGTTGTGGGGCAAGCACGATGTCGCGCTCAGTTTCGAGATGACCAAACCGTCCATCGAACTGTGCGAGCGTGGGGAACTCGTCAGTTTCGACCGCGCCACCCACTGGGTCCAGCATGACGCGGCGGATGAAGTCAACCAAAAACTCATCGCCTTCCTGAGATAATCCATGCCCACCCTTGCCATTATCCTGCTTCTAACTTCCGCCTTGATGCACGCCATTTGGAACGTGATCCTTAAGCAGTCTGAGATCAAATATGTTTCCATGAACTGGCAGGTTCTGCTCAGCGGCGCGGCTGCCGTGGTCGCGATGTTTTTCGTGGGACTGCCGCCGCGCTCGCTCTGGCTGTTCTCCATTTTTAGCGGCATCCTCGAGACACTGTATTTTCTCCTGCTAATGTACGCCTACACCGATCACGATTTTTCGCTCATCTATCCCATTGCGCGCGGCGCGGCGCCCGCGTTGGTGGTGGTCTGGGCGGCGCTCTTCCTGCGCGAAATTCCCACGGCCGGCGGCTTTCTCGGCATTCTGCTGATCGTGCTCGGGCTGGTCGTCATCGGCTCCACCAGCCTGCTTCAAAACCACGAGAATAAGCCGCATCTCAAAGGGATTTTCCTCGCGTTGGGTGTGGCGCTCATTATCTCGGTCTACACGATTGTGGACGGGATCGCCGTGAAGGATTTCCCTGACGCGGCCCTGCCGTACGCGCTTTCGATGTTTGTGATCGTTCCGTTTCTGACCACCCCCATGGTTGTCCGCCGTTATGGATGGGGGGCCTTCGCCCAGGCTTGGCGCGAGCAACCCTGGCGTCTCGTCCTCGGCGGTGTGCTGGGAGTCGTCGCGTACACGACCGCGCTCTTCGCCTATTCGTTTGCCCCACTGAATTATTCGGAAGCCATCCGCGAGGTCAGCGTGGTGATCGGAGCCTTCTTCGGCTGGCGATTCTTGAAGGAAAAAATGGGCGGTTACCGTCTGCTCGGCGCGGCGGTCATCTTCGTCGGGATTCTGCTGATCGCGATATTTGGATAGGAGACTTTATGCCCGATCAAATCTTCCCCGAACCAACTGTGGGCGCGTTTATCTTCAACACCAAAGGCGAAATTCTCCTGCTCGAAAGCCACAAATGGCCGGGACGGTACGTGGTTCCCGGCGGGCATGTGGAGTTGGGCGAGCGGCTGGAGGAGGCCGTTGCCCGCGAAGCCAAAGAGGAAACGGGACTGGATGTTCACACCATCGAGTTCATTAACTTCCAGCAGTTCATCTATGATCCCGCCTTCTGGAAAAAACGTCACTTCATATTTTTCGACTTCGCCTGCAAAACAGACAGCACCGACGTGCAACTCAACGACGAAGCCGAGGGATTTGTCTGGGTGGAACCACATCACGCGCTGACGATGGAATTGGATACATACACGCGCAGGTCGGTGGAGGAGTGGTTGAAGAAACACTCCTGATGGCAAAAAACCGTTTTCCACCGAAGGCGAGAAAACGGTTTTCTGCATCAGGGACAGAATCAATTGCACGGGATAGGATAAAAATCACGTGACACCCATGCAAAAACATGCCATAATTATTTCATCGGAACGTTCGCCAAACTCCCCGTTTTTTCCTGGAAGGAGGAAAAGGTGTCTAAAACAAAATCACTGGTTGGGGTCATTGTAGTCATCCTGGTTTTCAGCCTGCTGAGCTGCCAGGCGAAAGAAAAAACTCCCGCGCCCGATGGAGCAACCCAGAGCGCGGCAGAATCCACCATCGTGATCGTAGTGGCGGAGGAACCACCCTCATTCAATCCCGTCATCACCGACGCGGGCTTCGACTCGCTCGTTATGGAACTGGTCATGCTCGGCCTGACCGACCTCGACGCGGAAGGTAACGTCTTCCCTGAACTGGCCGCGGAACTCCCCACTATCGAAAACGGTGGTGTGACCGTGGATGAAGAGGCGGGGACGATGTCTGTCATGTGGAAGATGCGGCGGGATGTGAAATGGGCTGACGAGACTCCTGTCACTGCGGACGATGCCATCTTCACCTTCGCGGCCATCCAGGACCCCGAAACGGGCACCTGGATCCCCGGCATTGACTACATCGACAGCGTGGAAAAGGTGGATGACTACACCTTCACCATCAACTACAACGCCATCTATCCCGGCTATCTGACTCAACTCGGTGGCGAACAGGTGGTCATCTGGCCTGCTCATTACTGCGATCCCGAACAGGGATTCTCCGCCTGGGACTGCTCCCGCCAGCCGCTGAGCAACGGCCCTTACATTTTGGATGAATGGGTCGCGGGCGATCATCTGACCTTTGTCAAAAATGAAAACTACTACGTGGAAGGCAAACCCTCGATAGAGCGCATCATCGTCCGCGTTGTACCCGACCGCGAAGTCCGCAAGACCATGCTCATCAAAGGCGATGCCGACCTCGACATGTGGTCCACCGAGCCGATGATCGCGGATCTTCAGGATGAACCCAACGTCAAAGTGGACCCCAGCCCCACTAGTCGCTGGGTGATGCGCATCTTCTTCAACCTGGCCGCCAAGGGGACGACCGACCCGGTGGCCACGCCGCATCCCATCCTCTCGGACGTGCGCGTCCGCCGCGCCATCCGCATGGCAACTGACGTGGACACGCTCTCGCAGGAATTCTTCCTCGGCTACGCCAAACCGGTCTGGACGGAGTTTTTCCGCGAGCCGTACGTCTGCGAAATTCCGCGTCCCAAATATGACGCGACCGCCGCGGCCGCCCTGCTGGAAGAAGCCGGCTGGACGGACACCGATGGCGATGGTGTGCGCGAGTGTCATGGATGCGGAACCGCCGAGGAAGGCTACAAGATGGAGATGGAATTCATCACGTATGCCGAATATGGCGAGTCGCTCGAACTTACCCAGCAGTTGATTGCGGAGATGCTCGGCAAGATCGGCATCAAACTCAACATCACGGTGGTTGAGGGAAGCATCCTGTGGGCGGCGGTTGCAGATGGCGGCATCGAACAGAGCGGCAACTTTGATATGGACATCTGGGACGATGGCTACAGCGGAGTCGATCCCACCGACTTTCTGTGGAGTTACTACTATTCCGAGGCTGCCACTCCCGATTACGGCTACAACTATGGCCGCTGGATGAACGAGGAGTTCGATGCCCTGCTGGATTCCGCCTACACCCTCGACGAAGCCGCGCGCCAGGATGCCTTCTGCCAGATGGCGGGCATTCTGGAGGAGGAACTACCCGAGTTGTTGCTATTCACCGCCATCAATGCAGACGCCCACTCCGTTCGATTGCTTGGCGTGCAATCCTCCACCAACGATCTTGTGACGTGGAACGCGGCAGATTGGACGCTGGCGAAATAGGAATCATGTACCGCAAGATTCATCTTGCGCAGGCAAAATAAATTTTGCGGTACAAAACCAATCATCCATGACCACTTACATCGCCCGGCGCCTGCTTCAGACCATCGGATTGCTCTTTCTGTTGAGCATCGTCTTCTTCGCACTGGTCAACCTCGCGCCGGGCGGTCCGCTTGCAGGGCAGGGACAAAGCCGCCACATCCGCCCGGAGAAGATCGCTATCCTCAAGCGTCAGTTCGGGCTGGACAAGCCGCTCCCCACCCAATATCTCATCTGGCTGGTGGGCAATGACTGGATGAAAGTGGACGCGGACGGCGATGGCATCGCCGAAAGCTTCGGCACGCGGCGCGGAATTTTGCGCGGCGACTTTGGCTTTTCCTTCCGCTCGCGGCAACCTGTCCTCACCGAGATAGCGCAGAAACTTCCCAACACAATTTATTTAATGGGCATCACCCTGCTGGTGGCGCTCGTTATCGCCATCCCCATCGGCATCCTCTCTGCCGTCCGACAGTATTCCCCGTTCGATATCGCCGTCACTACGTTTTCGTTCGCGGGGCAGGCCGTCCCTGAATTCTGGCTGGGACTGATTCTGATTCTCGTCTTCTACGCCTGGTTG
>JAYRVQ010000407.1:0-1587 GCA_041918465.1 Anaerolineales bacterium | reverse complement strand
GGAACAAGAATGAGGGCTTGGAACAAATGGGTTTGGGTGGCCACATTAGGCATCATTGCTTTTTGGTTCCTGCACACGTTGCTTGACCCAACCGGCAACTTCATGAAAGACCTGCAAAAGGGAAATGTTCCCCTGTTTATTGAAGTCACTATTTCGTTTGTCGCCATCACAGTCCTTCTAAAATTTCTTCAGCGATTTCGAAAAAACAAGAAACAAACGCCAAATTCTGTTTAGTAGATTATTCTCATTCTCAGCCCCCTTTTCCAAATTGGAGAAGGGGGAGTTTTTCCATGTTCAAAGCCTGCACCTACTTCTCAAAGATGGGGTAAAATTACTAATTAAGAGATGATTTATCTTATTATTTACAAGTGAGTCCGTATGAAACAATCGAAACCGTTCCCGGTCTTATTCGGTCTTATGCTCTCCATGCTCGCGTTGGCTTTTATCATGAACGCGCTGACAACTCCCTCGGTCGCGCTGGCGCAGGGACGTTTCACGCCCACCACAACCAAGCGGCCGCCCAAACCGACCAAAACTGCCACCATCCCGCCGCCCGCCACGTTCACAAAAACATCTGTGCCCACCCGTCAACCCGCCAACACCGCCGCGGCCCTCCCTTCCCCCATCCCCACAAACACAGCCACTCCCACTCCTACTGCCACCGCCTTTCCACGCGGCGTGCGACTGAATGAAATCCTGCCACGCGCCGGTTTCAAGGATTGGAACAAGGACAAACTCGAAGACGACAACGATCAGTGGCTTGAACTTTTCAATTTGGGCGACAGTCCTGCTGACGTGAGCAACTGGATCATCGACACAGGAGAAGGCACACCCTCCTTCACCCTTCCCAACGGCTCGACCATCCCCGCGGGAGGCTACCTGCTCCTCTTCCGCACTGACACCCTGTTGGACTTGACCTCCTACGGACATCTCCGCCTCCTTCATCCCGATAGCCGGGTCGCGGACGAAGTGCTGTATCCGCCCCTCAACGCTGACCGCGTCTACGCGCGCCGCTACAACGGTACAGGCGCGTGGCGCACGCGTTGCGTCCCCACCCCGATCGACTCCAACTGTCAGGCCGAAGAGACCGTCACCTCGCAGTTCAACATGCCCTATTTCGAGAAGAATATCGTTATCCCAGACGGCAGTTCGGATATTCGGGTGCTGGCAACCAACATTTTTCTGGCGATCTTCCTTTCCATGACAATCGGGTTCTTCAGCAACCTGCTCAACGACGGCATCGAAGCGCACGAACAGGATGTCGCCGTTCTCTTTGCTCCTATCACAAGGACAATGAGCAGAGCGCGCGAGGCGATTCAGTCCATCAACAAGAGAATCACGCGCTCACGATTTGCCTGGCTCGAATTCCCTCTCAAATTCCTGTTCATCCTGCTGATCTACGGGACCATTCTCGCGTACCTCGATCCCGATTTCCGCCTCATCACACAGGACAGCTTCATGCTCATCATCGCACTGGGATGGTCCACCGGATTTATTGCGCTCGCAGACGATCTAGCCACTTTCATCTATCTTCGCTCGCGCGGCGCAGGCGGCGAGATCCGCTTCCACAGTTCGAACTTCCTGCTC
>JAYRVQ010000406.1:0-2533 GCA_041918465.1 Anaerolineales bacterium | reverse complement strand
GATCCGCCCACCAGCGATAAATTCAAGAAAGCGTTGCAGAACGCGATCCAGCCAGGAGGCCGGCTTTCCCCACGTGCCACAGTGACGTATAAAAAGAGGCTTGCGTTGGAGCAAGGCGATGAAGAGACCAATCGTGCCAATGTCACTACCTACCGGCGTGTGAACCGAATCGGCATGGGCGATTTCGCGCCAGAGCAAAGCAACATGACGCACAATCCAGGGAATCATGCTCAACTTGCGCCGCCAGCCCAAACCAGTTGGCTCGGCCAATGGAATCACGCGCAGATTATGACCAGTCAACGGAATTGCCCCAACAGGCAGGGATGTGGATCGGATGGGAAGCATCAGGGTAGTCTGTTCGAACAAGTTGGAGATGGCCTGCATCTGAAAGGGAAAGCCACCCACAGAGGAATAGCCACAGGGCGAGGCCGGATCAAGCCAGGTTTCTTTGTGTGAGACAACAATGATATTCATAACTGCGAAAGTGATGTGAACAACCCGGCCAGCGCCGGGCCATGCACATCCCAAGTGAGATGCTGGCGGGCAAAATCAGCACACCGATCGGCATATTCAGCGCGGCGTTCACGCACATTTTGAAGAAAAGTCAGCAAGGCCTTATCGGCCTGTAAATTTGAAAGATCCACCTGATGCCCAAGTGAAAATTGGCGCACATACTCGCTGAAATCGCCAACGTATGGCGTGGTCAGCACAGGCAGACCACACAGGCAGTATTCCGCGAACTTTGTGGGTGACGCCACGCGATTGACCGGTGAGTCATCGCGCAGAAGCAAACCCACGTCACCCATTTGCAAGTTATCGAAAATCTGGCTGTGTGGAACAGACGTGATTTTGTAACAGGCTGAGTCGATACCTTCGGCGCGCAAAAACCGCTCAAAAACAGCAGGCTGGTGCGAGAATATCAAGAGAAAAGCATCGGGCGTATGCGGCAGGATGTTTTTGAACAAGCGGCACATTGCGCCGGGCAGTTGATATTTTTCTGCCGAGCCGGCATAGCACAACACAAATTTATTGTCCAACTCATGTTCGCGGCGCAGGGTGGAACGGCGCTCTGGATCGGGGTGAAAATCAGCGCGGGTGGCGCAGGGAATGAGCGCAGAATTTTTAAGCGGGCGGCGCAGGCGGGACTCGTAATAATTCTGCATGGCCTGCGAAACAACGATCAGCCAGTCGGAGCCTGCCAGGGTTTCAGCTTCATCCCGCTCCATGCGCCGGGACACAGCATCAGGTCCGGATGAGACGCGTTCGTAGCGGTACTCATCCACCAACAGCCCTTGAATATCTGAGACAATCTTCAGGCGCGGCAACATTTTCCGTGCGAACAATCCCAGGTGTCCGGCCTTGACGCCATGTCCATACACAATGCCCACCTGCAACTGCCGGGCAAAAAATGACAGGAGCAGGCCACAAAACCAGTTGTTCAGCCAATCCACCAGGGCAAGGCGTCCAAAAGGCAGCATGGGAGCATAATAGACCGGACAACCGGCATCGGCCTCCAGCCGCGCGCGGCCGTGTGCAAGAAAACGCGGCCCGGAAAGCATCTGCGTTCCATAAACAAAGCAAAGGATGTAGGGCGTGAAATTTTTCTTTTTGACTTCACGCGCCACGTCCACAATGCGGGTGCGCCCACCGCCTGACGTGGCGTTGCTGGATGTGGCTACAAACAGGATGGCGTGAGAGAAAATCATCGGGCGACAATCTCCACCAGTTTTTCGGCCACGCGACGGCCTGATTCTCCATCCAGAGTTTCACCAAAGGTTTGCTGGATAAATGCGCGGCGTTTCGCGCTTAGCGCGGTTGGATCGGAGAGGTCGCGTCGAATGGCGTGTTCCACGTCTGCCATTGACCGGGCAACTGTCACCGCACCGCTCGCGACCACGCGGCGGTAGTGATCAAATTCAATGTGACGCTTCCAGCCAAAACCGGGCGGGATTCGACTCCCCGGCGGATCGAAGCCGAGATTGACGACGGGTTTGTCGAGCATCATCAGTTCGAGCGAGACGGTGGAGGCAGGGTTGATGCCCAAGGCACAATGATGAAGCAGACTGGAATATATCGCCAAGTCATCGTAGTGCGGGGTGAACCATTTCTCCTCCCATAAGATGGGCGGGAAGATGACATTGGGGATGCGCTCGTGCGACAAGGCCATCATTTCGGGACTGGTGCCTTTAACGTAGACGCGCACAACCAGTTGGGTCTTGCGCGGACCTTGGGCCTGGTCCAGGATTCTGATAATGGCGCGCACGTGACGGACTTCCTCGGGGAAGTCGCGATCCATGCCGGTGGTGTAGAGAACGAACGGGCGGGCGGGATCGAGTCCCAGCCGGGCGCACAGTTCTTCGCGCGGAAGGCAGAAGGCGGGTCGGAAGTGAAAGTCAAATTGCGGCGTGCCGGTGATGTGGACGCGCTCCGGCGCGAGGTCCGGATAGAGGCGCAGAAGTTCGTCCCGCATGTCTCTGTGCCAGACGAGGTAATCATCATAGTGCGGCAGGATGCGTCCGCGCGAGGACAGGTT
>JAYRVQ010000405.1:0-15565 GCA_041918465.1 Anaerolineales bacterium | reverse complement strand
CGGGGTCCGAGTTTGACAACGCGGGTGTAGCCGCCGGGTTTGGTGGCAAAGCGCGGGGCAATTTCATCGAAAAGGCGCGGGATGATCTGGTTGTCGCCGAGGCGGGAGGCCACGAGGCGGCGTGCATGCACTTTGGCCGCCTCATCCTTGTCCGCACTGTTGCGGGCAATTGTGATCATCCGCTCTGCCTCACCGCGGATCGCGGCGGCTTTGGCGCGCGTGGTCTGAATGCGCTCATGGATGAAGAATTGTTTGATGAGATTTCGGCGCAATCCATTCCGGGCGCTTGTGGTGCGGCCCAGTTTGTAGCCGGATATTTGATGTCGCATGTCTGATTACTCCGCAGATGTCGTATCGTCTTTCAGGTAGCCCTTTTCGCGCATTTTCTGGCGGAGTTCATCGAGACTCTTTTCGCCGAAGTTGCGAATGGACATGACGGCTTGTTCGCCCTTTTCGAGCAGGTCGAGCACATCGCCAACGTTGGTAATGCCGGTGCGTTTGAGAGAATTGAAGACGCGCACCGAAAGATCGAGGGCTTCCACCGGGGTCTCAGCCACCTCGCTGGTGATGCGGCTTCCGGAGGATTCCTTCTCGATGGCCACCGTCAGGGTTTCCTCGCTGATCCCGGCGATGAATCGCAGATGATCAATGAGCGCACGCGCGGCTGTGCTGAGGGCGCGCTCGGGTGAGATCGTTCCGTCGGTCCAGATCTCGAGCGTGAGTTTGTCGTAGTTGGTGCTTTGTCCAACACGCGCCGACCCAACTTCCCAGTTCACGCGCTTAACCGGGCTGAAGATGGCGTCCACAGGCAGTTCGCCAATGGGTGTATGCCCGGAGCGCTCATTGGCCGGGGAGTAACCCCGTCCACGCTCGACCATGAACTCGATATCGAGTTTGGCCTTGGGACTGTCCACCGTGAAGAGATAGAGATCGGGGTTAACGATCTCAACTTCGGGCGGTGTGATGATATCCGCCGCGGTGACGGTGCCTTCCCCGCGCACTTCAAGATGCATGCGAGTGCTATCCACGCCATCCAGTTTCATGCGCAGTTGCTTGACCTGCAACGTGACCTGGATGACGTCTTCGCGCACGCCGGGAATGTCGCTGAATTCGTGCAGGACATCCACGATGCGGATGGAAGACACTGCCGCGCCGTCCAGCGAAGACAACAAAACGCGGCGAAGCGCGTTTCCGACGGTTACGCCGTATCCACGCTCAAGCGGACTGATGATGAATTTGCCGTAGTTGCGAGCTTCCGCTTCGCGCTCGATCTTCGGCATGACCATGTTCGTGATACCCGTCACGGTTCACCTCTCCCTTTGATAGAGAACGGGCTCCGGCCGGTCAATTGATCCGGCCAGAGCATTGACAAGTACTACCGTGAGTAGTATTCGACGATCAACTGTTCGTTCAGGTTGCCGTCGATTTCAGCGCGCTCCGGCATTCGAGCGATGGAACCGCTCAATTGCTTAAGGTCGCGTCCGAGCCAGGTTGGGGCTGTCCGCTTTTCAGCCAGATCGCCCATTTCCTTGAAATAAGTCAGTGGACGAGAACCTTCACGGACCGATACGGTATCGCCTTCTTTGAGGATCATCGAGGGGACGTCGGTGCGGCGGCTATTGACCATGAAGTGACCATGAGTCACCAGCAGACGCGCGTGGGCGCGGCTGGAAGCGAACCCAAGGCGATAGACAACATTGTCGAGCCGCGACTCGAGGATCTGCAACAGATTAAGGCCCGTCAGGCCGCGGCCGGTCAGCGATGTCTCATAATAGCGGCGGAACTGACGCTCGAGAATGCCATAGACGCGGCGGGCGCGTTGTTTGGCGCGCAACTGGCGGGCATAGTCAGATTCACGTCCAGTGCGGGTGGCGCTTCCGCGGCTCCCGGTTTTGCCATGCTGGCCGGGGGCATAGGAGCGCTTTTCGAACGCACACTTCGGCGTGTAGCATCGCTCGCCTTTCAGGAAAAGTTTTTCGCCTTCGCGCCGGCATAGTTTACATACCGGACTAATATTTTTTGCCATGAATCTACCTCATACCTATTACACGCGGCGTTTCTTCGGAGGCCGGCAACCGTTGTGGGGAACCGGGGTGATATCCGAGATCGAACGCACTTTCAGACCAGCGGCCTGCACGGCACGGATGGCGTTTTCACGTCCCGGCCCGGGGCCCTTGACAAACAGGTCCACTTCCTGGATACCCAGCGCCTGCGCGGCCTTGACGGCCTGTTCAGCGGCCAGGCGGGCGGCGAAGGGAGTGCTCTTGCGCGAACCTTTGAAACCCGCCGAACCAGCGCTGCCCCAGGCAACCGTATTACCTTGTGTATCCGTTACAGTTACGATGGTATTGTTAAACGAGGCAAAGACATGCACCTGCCCGGAGGACAGAGCGCGCTTGCCTTTTTTTGCGCCGCTGGCGCGCCGCGTGGAACGAACACTTTGAGCCATGTCGTTTCTCTCCTATTACTTCTTCCCGCCCTTGCGGCGTCCGCGACCGGCAACGGTCTTCTTGGGACCCTTGCGGGTACGCGCATTGGTGCGCGAGCGCTGACCACGGGTCGGCAGGTTGCGGCGATGACGCAGGCCGCGGTAACTGCCGATCTCGATCAAACGCTTGATGTTCATCTGCATCTCGCGACGCAGGTCGCCTTCCACCGTGACGTGTTTGGTGATGTACTCACGCAACGCGGCTGTTTCCGCTTCGCTCAGGTCCTTCACCCGTGTATCGGGATTCACCTTTGCGGCAGAAAGGATTTCGCGCGCGCGCGACGGTCCGATCCCATAGATATAGGTCAGACCAGCTTCCACCCGCTTGTTGCGGGGCAGATCAACGCCTTCAATACGAGCCATAATTTACACCTATCCCTGTCGCTGTTTGTGCTTGGGGTTTTCGCAGATCACGAACAATCTGCCTTTGCGGCGCACCACTTTGCATTTGGCGCAACGCTTACGAATTGAGGGTGAGACTTTCATTACAAAAAACTCCTTAGTTTCGGCTGCCACTCTGGACAGCCAAAGACTGGATTATACACGTGCCGTTTCGTTCCGTCCAGTAAAAAGTGCCATTTCCGAAGGTTTAAGGGACAGTCAGGATGAGGGGATCTCCTGCGGTGACAGCCACCGAATGCTCAAAGTGGGCTGTCAAAGACCCATCGGAAGAGACAACCGTCCACTGGTCGGCAAGGACGCGGGTTGCATGCGTCCCCACAAGAACCATCGGTTCAAGGGCGATGGTCATACCCTGGCGGAGCGGCACGCCCGTCCCCGGTTGCCCGTAATTCGGCACCTGAGGACCTTCGTGCATCTGCCGCCCAACGCCGTGTCCGGTGTATTCACGTGTGACATGATACCCGTGACCTTCGACGTGTTGCTGTATCGCCGCCGAGACGTCACCTGTGCGATTGCCAACCCGCATCATTTGGATGCCAGCCTGCAACGCGCCTTGCGTGACTTCAAGCAATTCCCGCGCCTGGGGGGAGATCTCCCCCACCCCGGCGGAAAAAGCCGAGTCAGCCACGTAGCCATCCAGCACCGTGCCACAGTCTATCGAGACGATGTCACCGGCTTTCAACTTCCGATCTTTTTTCGGAATGCCGTGCACCAACTCACGGTTGATGCTGGTGGTGATGGAGGTCGGGAACGGCGGATGGCCGTAACCCTTGAACGGCGATATGCAATTGTGTTTCCGGAGCACCTCCTCAGCAGCCGCGTTGAGGTCGGCGGTGGAAACACCCGGTTGTAAAAGTGCCTTGACTGTCGCCAGGACTTCCGCATTAATACGGCCAGCTTCGCGCATGATGGCGATCTCGGCCGGGCTTTTGATGTGTATCTGGCGTGCCCAGTCCATGCTACATTTTCAACGCAGAAATAAAGGCCTTGGTAACCTTTTGGATGTTCTGCGTCCCATCAATCTCAACCAGATTGCCGCGCTGACGATAATACGTGATCAGCGGGGCAGTTTGTTCCAGGTAGACCTGGATCCGGCGGACAACAGTATCAGACTTGTCGTCGTCACGCTGGTAAAGTTCGGAGCCGTCTAAATCGCAGACTTTAGCCTGCTTCGGCGGGTTGTTCTTGTCGTGGAAGATGTGTCCATTGGCACGACAGGTCCAGCGTCCGGAAAGACGCTCCACAAGAACTTTCTCCGGTGCGGTGACGTAGGGAACCTTGTCCACTTTGCCACCGAATTCAGCCAGCATCTTCTCAAGCGCGTCGGCTTGCGTTGTTGTGCGGGGGAAGCCGTCTAAAATGGCACCAGCCACACAGTCCGGGCCAGCGAGGCGTTCGCGGATCATGGCAATGGTCACATCGTCCGGGACCAGTTCACCTTTGGTAATGTACGACTGGGCCAATTTTCCAAGTTCTGTCTGATTCTTCATGTTCTCACGAAACAGGTCGCCGGAAGAAATATGAACAAGACCTGTCTGCTCGGCCAGGAGTTTGGCCTGTGTGCCTTTACCAACACCGGGCGGACCGAGAAGAACGATGAAGGTAGCCATTTCGCTCCTATTTAACGAGCAGGGTATCCTGATAACCGTGGAGTTTAAGTTCGGCTTCGATGTTCATAAAGGTATCACGCACGACGCCAACCACGATGAGCAAGCCCGAAGACGAGACAAGGAACAGCCCGGCGGAACTACTGGCAGTGCTGATGTTCAAGGATTGAAGGATAAGGCTGATCAGGAAAGGCATGATCGCGACCAAACCCAGGAACAAAGCACCCGGAAGCGTGATGAGACTCTGTACCCGTTTGAGGTATTTCTGGGTATGCGCACCGCGATTGACGCCAGGAATTTGCGCGCCGACGCGTTTGAGATTCTCGCCGTAGTTCTGCTGATCGAAGAGCACAGTGGTATAGAAGAACGTGAACGCTACTACCATCACAAAGTACAGGATCCAGTAGAGCGTACCGTTGCCGCCCAGATTGCCTTGTATCCAGTCTGCCGCGGCCTTCACCCAAACGGTCTCAGAACGGGTAAAGTAACTTGCGATAATGACCGGAAATTGCAGGAGGGCGCTGGCGAAAATGAGCGGGATCATGCCTGCCATGTTGACCATTAACGGCAGAGTCCCTTTGACCGGCATGGACATGCGATTGCCCATGCGGCGTCCGGGATACATGACCGGCACATTGCGGCGTCCCTGTTGGATGACCACGATGGCAATGATGGTAAGAACGATGATAAAAAGCGTCACGGCCAGCAAAATCCAGCGGTAAGTTTCGTCACCCATCAGGCTGGCCAGGTTTTGAGGCATGCGAGACACAATACCGGCAAAAATGATGAGGGAAAGACCCTGTCCACGGATACCGTATTCCGAGATCAACTCACCCAGCCAGATGGCAAACATGGTGCCGCCCGTCATGGCAAGCAGGGTGGTAAGTGATGGAAGAAGCAAATCGCCAGTTAAGCCAAATTTGACGATCTGTTGATTTGCCAATGAGTTGAAGATGTTGATCTGCCCAATGGCGGAAAGAGCGGCCATTGGAACGGCAAGATAGTAAGTCCACTTTTCCATCCATTTGCGGCCTTCGCGCGGGTCGTCTTCCATGCGTCGTTGCAAGGCAGGGATGATGGGCACCAGCAACTGGATGATGATCTGCGCCGTGATGTACGGGTAGACACCCATCGAAAGGAGGGAGAAGTTGGAGATCGTTCCGCCAGAGAGCAGGTCTAGAAAACTTAGGAAGTTCCCACCCGTCGCGGCGGCACCACTGACGAATGCATCCAACGCGTCAGGATCCACGCCGGGCGCCGGTACATTGGCGGCCAGGCGATAGAGCGCCAGGATGCCAAGTGTGATCAGCAATTTGCGGCGGATATCCTGTGAATTCCACATGTGCCTGAGATAACGCCATGCGGAGGGTTTCTTTTGAGCCATATCGTCTCCTGAAGGAACGCGGTTAAGCGATCAACTCCACAGTACCGCCAGCCGCTTCGATCTTGGACTTGGCGGTTGCACTGACTCGATGAGCGCGCACTTTGAACGCGGCATTAACTTCGCCGCGGCCGAGAATGACAACCGGATTACGCGGGTCGCGCAAGAGGCGGGCCTCTGTCAGGGATTCAGGGGTAACTTCAGCATTGGCCTTGAACAAAGCCGATAACTGATCCAAGTTGACTTCATTGTATTCTACGCGGTTGATCGAGGTAAAGCCTTCACCACGCATGAACGGCAGGCGACGATAGAACGGCAGGTTGCCGCCCTGACGATACAGACGTCCGCCGGTACCAGCGCGCGCGCCTTCACCTTTAGTACCGCGGCCAGCCGTCTTGCCCTGGCCTGCGGCACTTCCGCGTCCAACGCGTTTGCGATTCTTTTTTGAGCCCGGGTTGGGCACAAGATCGTGTAGTTTCATGATTGTTCTACTCTTCAATTCGAAGCAGGTGGACAATCTTGGCCAACATACCGCGCAAAGCGGAGCTGTCCTTGTGTTCCACCGTCTGGTTCATGCGGCGCAGGCCAAGCGCGAGCGCCGTTTTCTTCTGGTCTTTAGTATAGCCGATTGGGCTTTTAACCAGAGTAACGCGCAGGGTCTTGCCGGTCGATTCTTTCTTAGGCATTCTGCTTCCTCCGTTCCCAGAATGGCACCAACTCGCTCACAGGTTTGCCACGACGTGCGGCTTCCTTTTGCGGAGAGCGCATCTGGTCGAGGGCGGCAAAGGTCGCCATCACAACGTTAAGCACATTGGCCGATCCCATGGACTTGGTCAGGATATCGCGCACCCCAGCCACTTCCAGCACGGCGCGCACACCACCTGCGGCGATAACGCCAGTACCGAGATGGGCTGGTTTCAAGAAAACGCGCGCCCCAGCCACCTTCCCGATCATCTCGTGCGGGACGGTCGTCCCAGACAGGTTGACCTGGCGTATATCCTTGCGAGCGCGCTCGGAAGCCTTGCGCATCGCATCAGGAACCGCGTTGGCCTTGCCGACACCCATCCCGATGGTGCCCTTCTTGTCGCCGACCACAACGGTCACGCGGAACTGGAAGCGGCGTCCACCTTTGACGACTTTCGCGACGCGGGCAATTTCGATGACGCGCTCTTCGAAGGCGTCCTGTTGCTCAAAATCCTGTTTTTCAGGATTCTTGGTATAGTCTGCCATAATTCACTCCATCCGGCCTAGAACTGCAGGCCGCCTTCACGCGCGCCGTCGGCCAGGGCCTTGACGCGGCCAGTGTAACGGAAACCGCCGCGGTCAAAAACGACCGCTTCGATCCCCTTGCTCTTGGCGCGTTTGGCAACAGCCTGTCCGACCAGTTTTGCCTGTTCGGTCTTGTTTTTGCCCTTCAACTCTGTGCGCAGTTCGCCGTCCACCGAGGAAGCCGAGACGAGGGTATGTCCCTGCTGGTCATCGATAACCTGCACATAGATTTCCGAAAGACTGCGAAAAACATTCAAGCGAGGGCGCTCAGCGGTCCCATCCAGATTCTTGCGAACACGGGCATGACGGCGGAGACGAGCCTCAGTACGATTCTTGTTAGCCATAAATTACTTGGCTCCTTTCCCGGCTTTGCCAGCCTTGCGACGAACCCGCTCTCCGGCATAGCGAATGCCTTTACCGTGATATGGTTCGGGCGGGCGGACCTTGCGGATATCGGCTGCGGTCTGGCCAACGACTTCCTTGTCAAAACCCATCACTTTGATCTGACGGGCTTTCTGATCCACCTCGAAGCTAATGCCTGCGGGTGGCGGAACTTCGACGGGATGTGAATAACCGACATAGAGCATCAGGTTCTTTCCGCTCATCTCGGGGCGATAACCAACGCCTTCCACTTCAAGAACAATGGTAAATCCACTGCTCACACCATGGATCATATTCGCCAGCACGGCACGCGTGGTGCCATGCAGGGCGCGTTCAGCAGGGGCGTCGGATTTGCGCGTGATGGCAACCTGGCCGTTTTCAAGGGCGATACCGATCAGAGGCGAGAACGCCCGCTGAAGTTCGCCTTTCGGCCCTTTCACCTTCACTAGCAAACCGTCAATGTTAATCTGCACACCACCGGGGATGGCAATGGGCAGTCTTCCAACACGAGACATAGTTTCGTTCCTCCTGCCTACCAGACTTTACAAAGGATCTCGCCGCCCACGTTCAGCTGGCGGGCACGCACCCCGGTCATCACACCTTTGGGCGTGGACAGGATGGCAACACCCAGTCCGGAAAGCACCCAGGGGATATCCTGTTTGCGGGTATAAATACGGCGACCGGGTTTGCTCACGCGCTCCAGACCGGTGATGACCGGTTTGCGCTCGCGGCGCTCCCCAACATATTTGATCTTCATGCGCAGGATCTTCTCAGAGGCCTTTTCGCCTTCCACGACTTCGTATCCATCGAGGAAGCCCTCTTCCTTCAAGATCTTTGCAATCTCAATCTTGATACTAGAACTGGGCATCGCCACCTGGGCGTGACCAGAGAGAACAGCATTGCGAATGCGGGTCAGCATATCAGCGATCGGGTCAGTTACAGACATAATCTCACCTCTCCACCGGTTACCAGGATGACTTGGTCACGCCGGGGATCTTGCCCTGCAATGCCAGTTCACGGAAGCAAATTCGGCACAGGCCAAAGCGGCGCATGTACCCACGCGGGCGTCCACAACGGTGACAGCGATTGCGCACCTGGACAGCCTGGCGGCGTCGAAGTTCACGATATTGCATAGCTTTCTTTGCCATAGATTACGCTTCCTTTTTACCGAACGGCATGCCAAGCAATTGAAGCAGGGCGCGTGCCTGATCGTCATTCTGGGCGGTTGTTACAATAGTGACTTCCATACCGCGCAGTTTGTCAATTTTGTCGTACTCAATTTCGGGAAACACCAGCTGATCTTTGAGACCCAGGGTGTAATTCCCGCGTCCATCGAAGGCATCGGCTGAGACGCCGCGAAAATCACGTACACGCGGCAGGGCCACATTCAACAGGCGATCAAGAAAAGACCACATACGCATCCCGCGCAAAGTCACTTTCGTACCGACAATGGAACCTGCGCGCAACTTGAAATTGGCAATGCTCTTGCGAGCTTTCGTCTGGATTGGCTTCTGTCCGGTGACTGTCGTCAGGTCTGCCACCGCATATTCCAGGGCCTTCTTATTTTCCAACGCCTCGCCCGCGCCGATATTCACAACAACCTTCTCAATGCGCGGTACCTGCATCACGTTCTTATAATTGAACGCTTTCTTGAGGGCGGGCACAGCTTCGTTCTGATAACGCTCTAGCATCTTATTCATGGTTTTGCTCCACCCGCCTAATCGATCACAGCTTCGCACTGCTTGCAAACGCGGTGCGAACCGGTATCGTCCCGTTGAATGGAGACGCGGGTTATCTTACTGCATTTCGGGCAGACCAGCATCACGTTTGAAATGTCCAACGGAGCCTCGAACTTAATGCGGCCCGCCTGGAGATTACGCCCGGCCTGCGTCTGTACCTGCTTCTTATGCTTGGTACGGATGTTGACACCCTGGATGACAAGACGGCCCGCGACAGGAATCACATTAAGCACTTCGCCGCGCTTGCCCTTATCCTCCAGTTTGCCGCTGATCACCTCAACGGTATCGCCTTTTTTGATCTTAACTTTCATTGCTTTCGCTCCCACGCTGGCCTACAGCACTTCTGGCGCCAGCGAAACGATTTTCATAAAGCCTTTTTCACGCAACTCGCGCGCCACCGGCCCAAAAATACGCGTACCCTTGGGGTTCTGCCCGTCCGCGTCCAAAATAACCGCGGCATTGTCATCGAAGCGAATGTGCGAACCATCGTCGCGGCGCCATTCCTTAGTGCAACGGACAACCACTGCGCGCACCACTTCGCTCTTCTTGACCGAACCCTGCGGCGCGGCCGACTTGACCGCCGCCACAACCACATCCCCCACCGCGCCATATTTGCGGGTGGAGCCACCCAGCACGTGAATCACCTGGATCTCGCGCGCGCCGGTGTTATCGGCAACTTTGAGAAATGATTCCTGCTGGATCATGCCTGCTCTCCTGATTCAGTCGCGGCTTCGGGCTTGACTTCCACACCAGTCAATGTGGACTTGTCCACATCCGCGGCAGAAACAGCTTCCACACCCGCATCCGCAGTGCGGACCTCGCGCTTGACCACCGTCTCGACGACCCAACGCTTCTCGCGGGACAACGGGCGGGATTCCACGATCTGAACCTGGTCGCCCACCTGACAACCGATCTCATCATGCGCCTTGACGCGCTTGCTCAAATGAACCACCTTCTTATACAACGGGTGGCGAAACACACGCTTGATCTCGACCACAACAGTCTTGGTCATTTTATTACTGGTCACAACGCCAGTAATCCGGCGACGATTATTCATGCTTCACCTTCGACTTCCGTTTTGCGCTCTTTGGCAATGGTAATCATACGCGCTATATCGCGGCGGAGGATGCGCAAACGGCTGGCGTCGGTCAACTGACCAGTCACCTGCTGAAAACGCAGATTCATCAACTCATTACGGGCATCCGCCAGTTTGGTTTCTATCTCTTCAACCTTTAGGTCACGAATCTCACTCGGTTTCATGACTACTCTCCTGCTTCATGGCGGGCCACGATCTTGGTACGGATCGCAAGTTTATATTGGGCGGTTTTCAACGCCGCATTCGCCACATCTTCCGGCAGACCGCTGATCTCGAACATGATACGGCCCGGCTTGACCACCGCCACGTAATATTCCACATTGCCCTTACCGGAACCCATGCGGGTTTCTGGCGGCTTGTGGGTATACGGCTTGGCCGGGAAAATGCGGATCCAGACCTTGCCACGCCGCTTCATTTCACGGACAATGGCGCGGCGGGCCGCCTCGATTTGTCGGGCAGTCACCCAGCCCGGTTCCAGCGCCTGCAGACCATATTCGCCGAACGAAATCTCCGCGCCGCGCAGGGCTTTCCCCCGCATGCGACCGCGCATCTGCTTGCGCCACTTAACACGTTTTGGCATCAACATAATGAATACCTCTTCTCGAAGACGACTGCGATTACTCGCTGACGTACACGCCTTCGGTCGCTTCGGTTTTTTCTTCCACTTCAGGCACAGATTCGCCCTTGTAGACCCACACCTTGATGCCGATCTGACCGTACGTGGTCGTGGCTTCGGTGCGTGCAAAATCAATGTTCGCCCGCAGGGTTTGCAGGGGAACGCGTCCATCGCGCAGCCAAACGGTGCGGGCCATTTCGGCGCCGCCCAAACGTCCGGCGACTTCTATCTTAATTCCCTTCGCACCTTGTTTCATGGCGGTCTGGATGGCGCGCTTCATTGCACGGCGATAGGCAATGCGGCGCTCCAACTGGTCTGCGATATTCCTCGCAACCAGGACTGCATCAGTATCGGGAGTTGAGATTTCCTTGATATCGAGATCCACTTTCTTGCCGATCAGGGTTTCCAATGCCTGGCGAATTTTCTTGACGCCCTCACCCTTGCGGCCGATCAGGATACCCGGCTTGGCGGTGTAAATGGAAACTTTCGTTTTGCCTGGAAAACGCTCCACATCGATGCGTGAAACGCCAGCCTTGCCATTCTGAACAGCTTCCGGCAATTCCCTTCGTAGCTTGCGCGCCTGAGTGTTCATCGCCGCGCCACCTTTGGAATCCTTGCCTTGCAACAACGAGCGGATGGCCATATCCTGGTGCAACTGCTCACGGTACTGCGTACCCTCGGCAAACCAGCGGCCTTGCCACATGGTATTAATGCCCAGGCGCATGCCAATCGGATGTACTTTGCGACCCATAATTTCTCCTTGAGTCCTTTCCGGTTACGACTCGCGCTCGCGCAGGACAACCGTCACATGCGAAGAGCGGCGCAGAACAGGCTTGAAGCGGCCGCGCGCCCCAAAGCGTCGCCACTTGCGAGTCGGCGCCTCATTGGCAAAAATCTGGGCCACATACAGATCGTCCCGGCTGACGCCGAAGTTTTCCTCGGCGTTCGCCACCGCGGAGGCCAGCAATTTGCGGACCGGCATCGCGGGGGCTTTGGTTTCAAAGCGCAATAATTCCAGCGCCTCGTTGGCGTTCCTGCCGCGCACCATGTCCACAACCAGACGGACTTTCTGGGCGGAAACAGACAGGAAACGCAGGTGTGCGTGAATATCATGCATGGCTGGTTCTCCTACGCCGCGGCTTCCTTCGTGCTATGACCACGGAACATGCGGGTCGGCGCGAACTCACCCAGGCGGTGCCCCACCATGTTTTCCGTTATATAGATCGGCACATGACGGCGGCCATCGTGTACCGCGATGGTGTGTCCCACCATCTGCGGGAAGATGACACTGGCGCGGCTCCAAGTGCGAATAACCTTCTTCTCGCCCTTGGCATTCATGGCCTCAACTCGTTGGAGCAGTTTGGGCTCAATGAATGGCCCTTTTTTCAATGATCGAGACATAGTTTCGTTCCTCGCTTATCGCCTAACGGCTCTTCTTACTGCGACGGCGCACAATATACTTGTCGGTCAACTTATTGTGACGCGTACGATAACCCAGCGTGGGCTTGCCCCATGGCGTTTGTGGACCGGGCTTGCCGATCGGCTGGCGGCCTTCGCCACCACCGTGCGGATGGTCACGCGGACTCATCGCCGAACCACGCACCGTCGGGCGAATACCCAAATGGCGCTTGCGGCCTGCCTTGCCCAGTTTAACATTGCTGTGGTCAAGATTGCCAACTTGTCCGATGGTAGCGTAGCACACCTGAAGAACCAGGCGCACCTCGCCAGATGGCATGCGCACCTGCGCGAAATCGCCTTCCTTCGCCAGTAGTTGCGCCGCCCCACCAGCTGAGCGGACCAGTTGTCCGCCGCGGCCTTCCTTCAACTCAACATTGTGGATCAGAGTTCCAACCGGGATGTTCGAGATCGGTAGGTTGTTGCCCGTGCGAATCTCAGCCGTAGGACCGGCCATCACCGTATCGCCAACTTTCAAGTCCAGCGGAGCTACAATATAGCGTTTCTCGCCATCTGCATAATGAAGCAGGGCCAGACGAGCGGTGCGATTCGGATCGTACTCAATCGCCGCCACCTTCGCGGGGATGCCGCGCTTCTCGCGTTTAAAATCCACCTTGCGAATATACTGGCGATGCCCTCCGCCGCGATGGCGGACGGTAACGCGGCCATAAGAATTTCGACCGCCATGCTTTCGCAAAGGCACGAGCAGGGAACGCTCCGGCGTGGACTTGGTAATCTCATCAAAGGCATACCCAGTCATTCCACGCTGGCCGGGGGTTACCGGTTTGTATTTTTTAACTGCCATTACTGCACCCCTTCAAACATGCTGAGGGTCTGGCCTGTGGCCAGGGTGATGATCGCCTTCTTGAAACCGGGCTTGCGCACCAGGAGGCGGCGGCTTTTCGAGCGGCGTCCACGCTTGGCCGCCACATTGACAATATTAACGCGTTCCACCGTGACATCATAAATGGACTCGATGGCGTCTTTCACCATCGTGCGGGTCGCGTCGCCAGACACTTCAAACGTATACTGATTCAACTTGCCAGACTGGTAACTGGATTTCTCCGTGACTAGTGGGCGGCGTAAAACATCATAAATCGTCGTCATGGTCCACTTCCTATCCGAGTTGCGCCGTCAGCGCATCCAAAGCCTTGAGCGGCAACACCAACTTATCGTAGCCGAGCAGGTCGCGGATGTTCAGATAACCAGCCAGCAGGACTTTCGCATCCGGCAGGTTGACGGCAGCGCGCATAGCGGTATCGTAATCCTGATCCTTTTCCGACAGAATCACCAGCGCGCTGGACTCACCCACTAGGCGGTTCAACGCCTCGGACATGAGGCGGGTGCGCGCTTCGTCGAGTTTGATCTCATCGACGAGGATCACGCCCGCATCTGCAGCTTTCGCGGTCAGGGCGGATCTCAGCGCGGCCTGGCGCATCTTCTTCGGCATCTGCTGGGCATAACTGCGCGGCTGGGGCGTATGAACGCGTCCACCACCCACCCACTGCACCGATCGGCGCGAACCCTGACGGGCACGGCCGGTGCCTTTTTGTTTCCACGGCTTTTGACCGCCGCCAGAAACTTCACTGCGCGTCTTGGTTTTGTGCGTACCCAGGCGGGCATTGGCCATTTGGCGCACGTAGGCCTGGTGCATCAGGTCGATATTAACTTTGGCTTCGAAGATGGCGGCGGGTAATTCCACCTGCTTCACCTTCTTGCCTTCCATGTTGAAAACGTCTGCTTTCATCGATTTTGCTTCGCGCTTACTGCTTGCGCGCCTCCTTGATCATGATCACGCCGCCCTTGGGACCGGGCACTGCACCATGCAGACCAAGCAGGTTGCGCTCGGCATCCACCAGCACTACCTTGAGTCCCTGCACGGTGACGCGGTCACTGCCCATATGTCCGGAGCGACGCGTGCCTTTATAGACACGGCCAGGGGTTGTGGTCGCTCCACTGGAGCCGGGTGCGCGCGTGCGGTCGGAGGCGCCGTGAGTCTTGGGCTGTCCACTGAAGTGATGGCGTTTAACAACACCTGCAAAACCCTTACCTTTGCTGGTGCCAATTACATCCACGCGTTCTCCAACAGCGAACGTTTCCACGGTCAGCTTGTCGCCGACATTCATATCCACGGTTTTAGCGCGGAATTCGCGCAGGAAGCGCAGGGGAGGAATTTCCTTGGCTTTAAGATGCCCCAATTCACCCCCCGTCAGCCGCTTGGGGTGCAATTCTCCAAAGCCCAATTGGACCGCAGAGTAGCCCTCGTTTTCAGGGGTACGTACCTGCGTAACGAAACATGGCCCAGCTTCGATGATTGTCACGGGATGCGCGACGCCTTGCTCATCGAAGACCTGGGTCATGCCGATCTTCTTTCCAATCAGCCCTTTCAACATCTCAGTTTTCTCCTTCAATAATTTTTGTTCGAGACTGTCAGCCCGGGCTTGGACTGCATCATCTCGGAGACAGCACAGTCAATTGTCCAGGCGCGACGCGTTTGGTTTGTTGCGTCCACGCGCAGGGCAGTTCTTGCGCTGTTTTGTTTCGTTTCACGCGCCAGGCATTTGTTGTTTTACAGGGTGCCTGACACGTGATAACTGCAATTTAGATTTTTATCTCGATATCCACGCCCGCCGGAAGATTAAGGCGCATGAGCATGTCAATGGTTTTCGAGTCTGGGTCCAACACATCGATCAGACGATTATGTGTGCGGATCTCGTAATGCTCGTGCGAGTCCTTGTCGATGAATGCGGAGCGACGTATTGTAAATCGTTCCAGCTTGGTTGGCAAGGGTACAGGACCAACTACATGAGCACCCGAGCGTTCAGCCGTTTCAACAATCCGCTTGGCGGACTGGTCGAGAACACGATGATCGTAAGCCTTGAGGCGGATTCTAATTTTCTGCTTGGTCATTTTCTAGCCTACTCGATGATTTTGGTGATGACACCCGCACCGACGGTCAAGCCGCCTTCACGGATGGCGAACTTCGAACCCGTCTCCAACGCCACCGGCACGATCAGTTCCACCGTCAGGTTTACGTTGTCGCCCGGCATCACCATCTCCACGCCTTCCGGGAGTGTGATGTTGCCGGTCACATCCATCGTGCGAATGTAGAACTGCGGCCGATAGCCACT
>JAYRVQ010000404.1:0-2496 GCA_041918465.1 Anaerolineales bacterium | reverse complement strand
GCGCTGAGCCGATGCGACTGCCGCGGCTTCATCGGCCAGCGCTTTCATCATGACGCGCGCCGATGGGCGATTCAACAACTCGCCGTTCGGGACTCGCAACAGTGCTGTCAACGGATTGATGGCCGCGTTGACCACCAGTTTGCCCCAGACGAGGGATTTTGCATCCGCAACAACTTCGACCGAGAAGCCTGCCTCCGTTAAAGAAGCCTCCACCTGTCTGACGCGCGGATGCGCCTCCAGCGAGACGACTCCCTCGCCCCCCGCGCGGACGAGTCCCGGGCCGAGCAATGTCGCACCTGTAGTCGTCACGCCCAGGGCGACACGTTCGCGTCCCAGCGAGTGGGCGAGGATATCATCGTTGCCGAGTCCATTTTGCAGGGTAACGGCGAGTCCCTCGTCTGCGAGACAATCAGCCAATTGACCCGCGGCGCGCTCCGTCTGCCAGGACTTGACGAGGACGAACGCGTACTTCGAACCGCGCGCCGCTCGCGGGTCCCGCGTGACGCGCACGCGGAAGGCGCGTTCGCGTCCGCTCGCGTCCGCCATGCGCGCACCGTCGCGGGTCAGGGCGTTTAGTCCCGCGTCCCAAGTGCCGAGCATGGTGATATCATGTCCGCGTTCGGCCAGCCGCGCCGCGAAGAGGGTGGCGAGTGCGCCAGTGCCGACAATAAGAATTGGTTCGTTGTTCATAGTTTCCTCTAGTCGCGCATGTGACAGTCACTTCCAAAGTGACTGTCACATGCGTAAAAAGTTTTCCCACTCTTCTTCCGCCATCTCTACGGAATGTTCCGGGCCGGGGAATTGACGCGACTGCACCTCTTCAAGATATTGCGCGAAGGCGCGTTTCATCTCGCCGTGGAAATCTGCGTATTTTTTGACAAATTTGGGAGTGAAGCGGTCGAACAGGCCGAGCAGGTCGTGCGTGACGAGCACCTGCCCATCACAGCCTACGCCCGCGCCGATGCCGATGGTGGGAATTGAGATTTTCTTCGACACAAATTCCGCCAGCCGCGCGGGAACAGATTCGAGCACGAGGCTGAAACAGCCCGCCTCTTCGAGCAGGAGCGCGTCTTCGAGCAGTTTTTTCGCGGCGGAGGCGGTCTTTCCCTGTGGACGGAATCCGCCAAGTTGGTTGACGGATTGTGGCGTGAGACCAAGGTGTCCCATCACGGGGATTCCCGCGCCGACGATGGCGCTCACCGCGTCGACGCGTTCGCGTCCGCCCTCGAGTTTGACCGCGTCCATGCCCGCCTGTTGCAGGAAACGTCCCGCGTTGCGGACGGCATCTTCGACAGAGGCTTGGTATGACATGAACGGCATGTCGCCGATGAGCAATGCGGATTGCGCGCCGCGCGCCACCGCGCGGCAGTGATGAAGCATCTCCTCCATGGTGACGGGCAGGGTGTTGGGGTAACCCAGCACCACCATCCCAAGCGAGTCGCCGACGAGGATCGAGTCCACGCCCGCCGCGTCCATCGAAAGCGCGGTGGGATAATCGTATGCAGTGAGCATGGTGATCGGCTCGCCGCGTTCCTTCTTCTGGCGGAACGCGAGCGTCGTCACTTTTTTGCGCGGTTGCGCGGGAGCAGAAACGCTTACTGTGGACAAGGTACCCTCCGAGTACGGTAGAGTCCGCGCTGGCTCGTCCCCTGAATTGGCCAGGCATTTGGGTTGGTTTTCTTACTTCTTCCTTTGCCGTCGCGTTCGTGCAGAGCAGATACGCGCGGCGATTACATTATTCCACAAAATTCGATTTTCGCCTATAATTTAATCGAATTCATCTATCATAAACTCTCAAGGAGATTCCCATGCGAAGGATGTTTGGTTTTTTGATCGGCATCGTGGTCGGGGCGCTGGTCGGCTCAACGGTGGCTCTGTTGCTGGCGCCCGAATCGGGCGAGCAGTTGCGCGGCGAATTGCGCGAGCGCGGCAACGCGTTCTTGACGGATGTGCGCTCCGCGGCGGATAGCCGTCGGATCGAATTGCAGAGTCGGTTGGAGGAATTGCGGGCGCCGCGCGGATAGCGGGGAGTGCGTCGCATCTTACAAAACGGGACAAATCTACCCGTCAAGTGCAACGCACCACGCGCCGATAAAACTCTTCCGCTCTTGCCATATTCCGCGCATATTCAGCGCGGGTGGTGATAATATCCTGATTAAGACCTGCGGCCTGTGTGCGCAGGTCTTTGCTTTTAACTGCCCTGACGATTGCCGCCGCCAGCGCGGACGGGTCGCCCGCATTCACCAACAGGCCGTTGACGCCGTCCGTGATCCACTCGCGGATGGAATCGAGATCGCCCGCGATGGGGAAGCATCCGCAGGCCAGGCCTTCGAGCAGGGTGTTGGGCGTGCCGTCATGCGTGGACGGGGAGACAAGGATCATCGCGCTTCGATACACGTTCGCCATCTCCGCGTGCGGACGCGGCGCGAGCAGTTCGACGGATTTCTCGATTCTAAGTTTGCTTACCCAATTCAACGCTTCGGCTTGTCCTGCCAT
>JAYRVQ010000403.1:0-2600 GCA_041918465.1 Anaerolineales bacterium | reverse complement strand
TGCGTTTAGTAATGGTCCATCGCGGTTGTAAAGAAAATCAGGATAGGCGCCGACAAACCATGAATGTGCCACATTGGAAAAATGTTCCCAGAACTTTTCAAGAAATTCTGTTTGCCAGCCTTTTTTGTCGAGTTCGTAATAGCTAACGCGGCTGATAAAGTAGGGAATAAGAACGGGCAGGGTGAGTAGGGGTGGTGCGGCAAGCGCAGCCAGGGATTTGGCCCTTTCCTGTATGGCGACGCCTCGCAATTCAATGAGTGTCAATCCGATACACACAATGCCAATTGGCCAAAGTGTGTCATATGTCAGCGCGGCAAGGGCGAGGGCAACCCCTATAATGGAAAAAGCTCGCCAGTTTTTTTTCTTCAATATCCATGCCAGTAGCGCAAGCGGCAAGATGGCCCACAATTTAACGAAACTTTCCACATTTGCGAGACGACTGGCGCTGATATCAAAAATTGAAGCGGATAGTAGGTAAGTTGCAAGCATAGCCAGCGGGATGGGGGATACCTGCCTCATCAGCCAGTAAAAGACCGCAGACGCGAGTACGCTTAGGAAGGCAACAGTCATGCGCGCGGAAATGAGTCCCGCGCCGAAAAAGCGATGGAATGGCGCCTGACTGTAAAAACTGACAGGGAGTGCGTCACGGTGGTATTCGGCGCTGGGATCGGTCTCGCCGAGAACGACAAGGCGGACAACTTCGGATGTCCATTTGGATTCGTCGCCTTCGATGCCGTAGGGAACAGAATTCAGCGCGTAGAAACGCGCGTAAGTGGTCAATGCAAGGATGAGAAGGAGAAGGGGAAGTTCCCAAATCGATCTGGAAGAGGTGGGTTTCAGGTCCAGCAGGAGGCGCGGCCGCGCTAGCCAGGCCCAAAGGCCAACCCCCAACGCAGAGGCAATGTAGAAACCTGTATCAATCGGTGTCACCAGTTTGTCTGCGAGATTCCATTGTGCGGAGATGGCAAGGGCCAAAGATGAAAACAGGAGGGATATCTCGGCATGCAAGCGTGAGCGGTTTTTTATCGCGATGGTAATTGAGGCTAGGCAGGTAAAGCCAATGAAAATGTTACTCCAATTGGCGATAGTGTTAAAGTTGTTGCGCAGAAAATCGCGTCCCCAGTGCAGGCTGAAGAACGGACGACCTGGCTGGTTGGGGTCGGGCGGGATTTCACCTGTCAGGCGCGGCGGCGCAAAGAGGACGACAAACAACAAGATGGCCGTGATGATCGCGGCGAGGATGAATTCCCAGCGATGACGCGTCAGGAGCGTACGCAGATTTTCGTTTTGGGGAGGATGCGGTTCGTCTGCTTGTTCAAGGGATGTGTTCACTGTCCAGTGTGCGGCGCGCGAGAAAAGGGCCAGTCCCGTGCTGACGAGGAATATGCACAGCGGAAGTAAGTAACTCCAATGCACGGTTAGCGCAGTCCCAATTCAGCGCGGCTGATGACGAGCCGCTGTATCTCGCTGGTGCCTTCGTAGATTTCGGTGATCTTGGCGTCGCGGAAATATCGCTCAACGGGCAGTTCGCGGCTGTAACCCATCCCGCCGTGGATCTGTACCGCGGCGTGCGCGCAGAACATGGCCGTCTCGGACGCGAATAGTTTTGCGGTGGAGGCTTGCAGGGTGAAGCGCTCGCCTGTGGTTTTCGAGCGTTCCTTCGCCATCGCGGCGTTGTAGATCATTAAACGCGCGGCCTCTATGCGCGTCTTCATATCGGCAATTTTGAATCCCGTGCCCTGGAATTCGCCAATTTTCTGTCCGAAGGCTTCGCGCTCTTTGGCGTACGCGACGCTGGCCTCATAGGCCGCTTCGGCAATTCCCAGTGCCTGTGCGCCGATTCCAATGCGCCCCACATCAAGGACGGTCATCGCGATCTTGAATCCGTCGCCCTCCTCTCCGAGCCGGTTTGCGGCAGGGATTCTGCAATCTTCAAAAATGATTTCGCTGGTAGCCGAAGCGCGGATTCCAAGTTTGGGCTCTTTCTTGGCGCGCGCATAGCCCGGCGTCCTGGCATCCACAAGGAAGGCGGTGATGCCTTTCGCTCTTTTCTCCGGGGCGGTCATCATAAAAACAACAACGTAATCAGCGACCGGTCCGCTTGTGACCCAGGATTTGCGTCCGTTCAAGATGTAGAAATCTCCGTCGCGCGTGGCGCGGCTCTTCATATTGGACGCGTCCGACCCGGACATTGGTTCGGTCAGCGAGTATGCGCCAATGGATTTTCCCGAAGCGATGGGCGTGATGAATTTCTGTTTTTGTTCCTCTGTTCCGAATTTCAGGATGCCGTGGCAGTAAAGCGAATTATTGACCGACATGACCACGCCATGCGCCGCGTCAGCCTTGCTGATCTCCTCGAGTGCCAGCACATAAGACAGGGTGTCCATGCCTGCGCCGCCATACTGTTCAGGGACTTCGATGCCCATGAATCCCATCCCGCCCATTTTTTTGATGGTGGCGTGCGGGAACTCTCCGCTCTCGTCGTGTTCCGCCGCGATGGGCACAATCTCTTTTTGTGCAAAATCGCGGGCGGTGTCGCGGATCATTTTATGCTCGTCACTCAAAGGGAAAAGGGCGGTGTCGCTCATATCTGCTCCTCC
>JAYRVQ010000402.1:0-6342 GCA_041918465.1 Anaerolineales bacterium | reverse complement strand
TCTTTTTCAAAGGGAGTTGTCTTCGGCGCGAGATACTTGAATTCCGCGATGGCTGGTCGCTCCTCGGCGTTCCACTTCGCCAAAGCCGCCTCGCCCGCGCCTTTGATGGCGTTACCCGCCATGAAGGTCATGCGCGAAGCGGAGACTGATCCCGAATTTTGCGTGGTCGCTGTATCGGATGTCCGCATCTCCACCTTGTCCACACTCACGCCGACAGCCTGCGCGGCCATTTGCGCCATCACGGTATGCGTACCCTGTCCCACCTCCGCGCCCGCGTGATGAACGATCACCTTCTCGATTTGGCCGTTCCCGTGGAGCTCCACCTTCGCCCAGCAGTTTTCCTGATAACCAAAACTAAAGCCGACGTTTTTGAATCCTGCCGCGAAACCGCGCCCGCGCACGAGATTTACACTTTTTGTTTTTTGTTTTTTATATTTCTTCCAATCAAATTTTTTCGCCGCCTCTTCCATGACCTTGACGATGCTGACCGGACCCGGGGCCGGGGTGCCCACCGCGAGCGTGTCGCCATCTCGAAGCGCGTTCTTCATGCGGATTTCCAGCGGATCCATACTGAGTTTCTCGGCCAGTTTATCCATTTGCAATTCGGCCATGTACAGGGCTTGCGGCGCGCCAAAGCCGCGGAATGCCGCGCCCGGCACGTTGTTAGTGTAGATGCCGTACACATCTGATTTCACATTGGGGATGAAATAAGGACCCGTGCAGGTGATAGCCGAATTGCCCAGCACTTTGTTGGACGTGTACATGTATGCGCCGCCGTCGCCAATCAATTCGATTTCTGCGGCGACAAGCTTCCCCTCTTTTGTCGCACCCCATTTGGCTTTGACAAAAGCCGGATGCCGTTTTCCATGACCGATGATCGATTCGCGCCGCGTCCAGATGATGCGGACGGGTCGCTGTAACTTCCAGGCTGCCAGCGCCAGCACGATCTGCACCGACATGTCTTCGCGTCCGCCAAACGCGCCGCCGATGGCGGGATAAATGACGCGTACCCGCTCCTCGGGCAGGCTGAGACAATGTGCGATCTCGCGCACATCTGTGTGAGTCCATTGTCCGCCTGCAACGACTGTGACGCGGCCATCCTCATCGATGTACGCCAGTCCCGCTTCGGGCTGGAGGAAGGCGTGTTCCTGATAAGGAGTCTGATATTTGCCCTCCACGATCACATCTGCATTCGCGAACGCGGCATCCGCGTCGCCTTTGCGGATCTTGTAGTGGACGCAGATGTTCGAGTCCCCGCGTTCGGGATGCAACTGCGGCGCGTCGGGTTTCATCGCCTCGAACGCGTCGAACACGCCAGGCAGATCCTCGTACTCGACCTCGATCAGTTTCACAGCCGCGGCCGCCGCGGATTCGCTGGTCGCCACAACCGCCGCCACCTGGTCCCCTTCGAAGCGGACGATGTCGGTTGCGACTCCCTGCGGTGGGGTGGGGCTGGGTCCGCATAGGACGGGCTGGTCCTGCCATTGCAGTCCATACTCGTTGACGGGCACATCCTTGGATGTAAAAACCGCCACTATATCCGGTGCGGCTTCCGCTTCGAAGGTTCGAATCCGTTTGATGCGCGCGTGCGGACGCTCCGCGAATAGCATCTTCATGTGCAACATGCCCTTCATGGACAGGTCGCCGGAGAAAGGAGTAACCCCCGTTACTTTGCCGCGTGCATCCACGCGTTGACTGGATTGACCGATGGATTGTTTTGACATCATCTATCGCTTATATTTTCTAACCTTGAAACCGGTGGGCGGCGCGTCCAAATCTGTATAACGCGACGGGCCGACAAAACGGTAAACAACCGCGTATCCCAGCGCGATCAGGCCTCCGAGTAGAAGGGTCAATACTGCTGTGCCGACCAGGATGGCATACAGGTTGTTCAGGTTTTGGATCCAGCCCAGGATTCCGACCAGCCCCGGCACCTTGAATAAAAGCGGAGGCATGACGGGGTAGCCAAGCAGGCTGGGCGGGAGATCGACTCCAAGCGATAACGCAGAGTTCACCATCACATAACTAAATCCCAGCGACAGGGCGGGGATAATGAGCATGATCAAACAGCCGATCCCGCGCCAGACGGGATGGGGCTCGTTACTTCGGCGAGGCATTTTTCGTTCGTGAGTGCGATATTTTGTCATGCTTACCTCATTCTGCTGGCGGTTTCAATTGCCTGCACGATCTTGTAATAACCCGTGCATCGGCACAGGTTGCCGGTCAACGCCTGCTCGATTTCAGGTTTCGTCGGTTGCGGGCGCTCCTCCAGCAATTTCGCGGCGGACATTAAAAAGCCCGGCGAACAATATCCGCATTGGACCGCGCCGTGTTGGATGAAGGCCTCTTGTACAGGATGCAATTTTTCCGAAGAGCCTAATCCCTCTATGGTGACAATTTCTGCGCCATGTGCGCGCGGCGCGGGGACGAGACAGGCCATCACAGCCTTGCCATCCAAAAACACAGTGCACGCGCCGCATTCGCCCTCGGCGCAACCTTCCTTTGTGCCGATCAACATTCCCTCGTCGCGCAGAAGACGCAACAAGTTCTTGTCGTGGCCACGGGTGAAAGTGTGTTTCTTCCCGTTGATGGTGGTTTCGATGGGTTGTTCGGGATGACGAGTTGTCACCGAAACGTCAGCCTCGGTTTTATTACCGGACAAAAGGATCGGATCGCGCGGGAACCCATCCTGTTCCTCACCATCCCGCAGATTCCTAAGCCCGCGCAACACGCTGACGCGTACCATCTCTTTTCGATACGCGGCAGAGGCGCGGATATCGTCAATGGGACGGCTGGCCTGCATGGCGAGTCGCGCCGCCTCGGCGATGACTTCGTCTGTCAGTTTTTTCCCCGCCAGATGGGATTCCGCTTCGCGCGCGTGGATGATGGTTGGCGCGACTGCCCCGAGCGTGATCGAGGCTGATTTAACGGAACCCCGCGCGAGGTCCAGAATGACCGCCGCGTTGACCACGGAAATGGCCTGGGCGCGGCGTAACGCCATCTTGATGAACGTCCCGCGCTGGGATTTCGTCAAGGCAGGGAACGAAATGTCCACCAGAAGTTCGTCGGCTTGCATGACGGTCTTGCGGACGCCTGTGTAAAATTCTGAGAGAGGGATGGTTCGCTCGCCGCGCGTCGAGAGCAGCGTGACGGACGCGCCCAATGCCATCAGCGGGGTAATGGTATCGTTGGCGGGCGAGGCGGTGATGATGTTTCCGGCCACCGTGGCGCGGTTGCGAATTTGGGGCGCGCCGACCTCCCACGAGGCGCGCGCCAATGGATAGGCGCGCGCGCGGATGAGTTCGGATGCGGCCGCGTCGTTGTGCGTCACCAGCGGGCCAAGATGGATGATATCGTCTTCGTCCAGGTGGATGCGTTCGAGGCCGGGGACGCGCGTAATGTCGACCAGGGTATGGATGCCTTTGCGGACACCGCGTTCGAGTTCGAGCATCAGGTCGGTGGCGCCTGCTACTACGCGCGTGTGTCCCCCTATTTCCGAGAGCAATCGGATGGCATCGTCAGTGGATGATACGGTGAAATATTCGTGCCACATGTTGTAATAAAAAGGGCGGGATTTCCCCGCCCTAATGTTTTCAGGAACCGGTGATGGCTTCGCCGCGCTTGTTGAACGTGGTCACGGCCTGGCGGGCCAGTGTGGTCAGGTTGCGGATGGCGGCGGGTAGGGCGTCTTCGTCGGCAAGGCTGGCTTCCACCGTGTCGAGGGCACGGTTCGTCTGGTCAGCCAGATCGAAGAAGGCGTTGTCAAAGGCGTACAGTTGCGCCAGTTCCTTCTCGTTGATCTTGACCGCATCAAAAAGTCCGGTCGCACCGTAGGCGGCTCTGCTGATCTTGTCAATGAAGGTGCGGATCTTGATGACCGCCTTCTCCATGTCGTCCACGTGGGCGATCATGCCGTTGGCGACGAGATCGCTCTGCAGGGCGGACGCGCGGCTGTACAGTTCTTCGTAACGGTTGGCGACGGTCTCGCGCAGGAGTTTATCTGCCGCGCGGCGGTTCTGGCGCTCGATATAGCCGCCGAACCCGGGGATTTTGCTGGCCAGGCGTTTGAACGCGTCCTGGGCATCGGTTACTTTCTCAAAAAGGTCACTCATGTGTTCCTCCAGAAATATATACGGAAGAGGCTCGGTGATGTTGCAGGGCCTCTTCTCCATTATAGCCTGACTTCCGAGTTATAATCAAGCGAACCTTTTCTGCGAAAGATAAATACACAAATCCCTCTCGGTTCGAGAGTGAAAAACCAATGCGCCCGTGGATATTTCCCCGGGCAAGGAGAAATACGATGAGCACTGATGTTTCATCCCTGCTGGGCGATAAGGCAGAATCGTTGCTGGGTTTCAAGTCACCCAAAATTCCCAAAGAACGCCTTCAACTGGCAGGACCCGATTTTGTGGACCGCGTTTTCATGCAGTCCGATCGCAACAATCGCGTACTTGGTAACCTGACATGGATGTATAACCACGGACGTCTCGGTGGGACAGGCTATATGTCCATTCTGCCGGTGGATCAGGGCATCGAACATTCAGGCGGCGCGAGTTTTGCAAAGAATCCCGATTACTTCGATCCCGAGAAGATCATCGAACTTGCCATCGAAGGCGGATGTAACGCGGTGGCGTCCACATTTGGGGTGCTGGGGATGATGTCGCGCAAGTACGCGCACAAAATCCCCTTCCTGGTGAAGATCAATCACAATGAATTGCTGACCTACCCGAACAGTTTTGAGCAAATTCTCTTCGGGACGGTGGAGCAGGCCTACGACATGGGAGCGGCCGCGGTCGGCGCGACCATCTACTTCGGTTCGGACGACTCGCATCGCGAGATCGTCGAGATCGCGGAAGCCTTTTCGCTGGCGCATGAACTGGGCATGGCGACTGTTCTATGGTGCTATCTGCGAAACCCGGAATTCAAAAAAGACAAGGATTATCACGTCTCTTCAGACCTGACGGGACAGGCCAACCACATCGGCGTGACCATCGAAGCGGATATCATCAAGCAGAAACTGGCCGAGAACAATGGCGGGTTCATCGCCTTGAACTCGGGCGGCAGTTCCTACGGCAAACTGGACAAGCGCATCTACAGCGAGTTGACCAGCGACCATCCCATTGACCTGTGCCGCTATCAGGTGGTGAACTGCTATGCGGGACGCGTTGGCTTGATCAATAGCGGTGGCGCTTCCGGCGAGAATGATTTCGCCGAGGCCGCCGCGACCGCGGTCATCAACAAGCGTGCCGGTGGACATGGTCTGATTTCTGGCCGCAAAGCCTTCCAGCGCCCGCTAGCCGAGGGTGTGAAATTGCTCAACACCATTCAGGATGTGTATTTGGATAAGAGTATCACGGTGGCGTAGTTGCCTCAATCAGACCAAGGCATCACCAACGACCGTTATATGCTGATTCCCCGCGTGTTGATTTTTCTGACGCGCGGGGAATCGGTTTTACTCATCAAAGGCGCGCCAATCAAGTGTCTGTGGGCAAACAAATATAACGGTATCGGTGGGCATGTGGAGCGCGGGGAGGATGTTCTGTCCGCGGCGCGGCGCGAACTGATGGAGGAAACGGGTCTTGTCGCGGACCTGAGGCTGGTCGGCACAGTGACGGTTGACGCGGGCGAAAATATCGGTGTAGGGCTTTACGTGTTTACGGGGGAATCTTCCGAAGGGGAGCCGCGTCCCAGCGCGGAGGGAACGCTCGAGTGGCTGTCACTGTCCGAGCTGGCGGATCAGCCCCTCGTCGAGGATGTGGCGGTTTTGCTTGGTCGAATCCTGCAAATGCGGGAGGGGGATCTGCCTTTTTCCGCGCGGTCATTTTATGTTGAGGGAAATCTAACCGTGGAATTTGCGTAGCGCGTCTGAACTCAGGGTTTTCGATACCTTGTATGCCGCCAGGGTTCTTTCTTTATCCCGTTCTATGATGGGATGTGCAGGATAGCCCGCGGCTTTGATACCCTTTTCCCAAGGCGCGTGGATTTCTTTTGCATCCAGTCCGCGCAGTTCGGGAATCCAGCGGCGGATGTAATCGCCATTCGGGTCGAACTTCTGTGATTGCAAAACGGGATTGAAAATTCTGAAATACGGCGCGGCGTCGGTGCCGGTACCGGCTGTCCATTGCCATCCACCGTTGTTGGCGGCAGTGTCTCCATCCAAAAGATTTTCCATGAACCAGGCTTCGCCCCAACGCCAGTCAATCAGCAGATCTTTGACGAGGTACGAGGCGACGATCATGCGCGCCCGATTGTGCATCCACCCCAGCGACTTGAGTTGACGCATGCCCGCATCCACCACGGGGACGCCGGTCTCGCCCGCCTTCCACGCCTCAAACTCGGACG
>JAYRVQ010000401.1:0-4247 GCA_041918465.1 Anaerolineales bacterium | reverse complement strand
CTCTACGTGATGACCAACACCACCATGTTGCGGACAAACGTTCACAAGATTCCCGATACGCTGGATTTTCTCGCCGATCTGGGAGTCCCGACCATCGGACTGAACGCGCTCATCTACTCGGGCAACGGCCTGACCGTGGGGACGGGTCTGCGCGAAAGTGAGTTACAACCTATCCTTGACATCGCCACGCAAAAGACTTCCGCGCGCGGACAGCGTCTCATCTGGTACACGCCCACGCAATACTGCGAGTTCGATCCCACCGCCAGCAATCTGGGAGTGAAGGGATGCAGTGCCGCGCTCTACAGCATGTGCATCGAGTCGAACGGAGATGTCCTGCCGTGCCAGTCGTATTACACGCCTGTCGGAAATATCCTGACGGACTCGTGGGACTCGATCTGGAACCACAAATTGTCCACGCAGTTACGCGAGCGGCAGGGACTGCCGTCCAAGTGCGAGGGTTGTCCCGTGGTTGCGGAGTGCGGCGGAGGTTGTCCGCTGAAGTTCGAACCAAGTCTCATCGCTGTCTAAAGGTTATTCAGTGAAGCCAGCAAAACTTGTCCTGTCTGCCATCACCATCCTGTTTCTGCTTTCGTGCAGTCTCTTCGCGCCCGCGCGCGACACTGTCCCGGCCGCCCAGTCTGAAGTTGTGGAGCAAGCCGAAGTCCCGACTGAAGCGGTTGTCGTCACCAGCGCGCCGCCTACCGCGGAAACAGTCCCATTAACCGAATCGCCTGTCCCGGAAGATAAGTCCGGGCAGATCGCGCGCATTTATCTCGAAGCGTTGACCGCCAACGGGCCGCGGGCTTCAGGTTCAGAGAATGAACGCAAGGTCGCGCAATATATCAGTGAGACATTTATCAGGCTGGGCTACACCCCGGAGACAACAAGATTCTCGGCCTGGGATGAAAATGATGAGGCTTTCTCATCCCAGAATGTGACCGCTCTCAAAAAAGGGGATTCGGCCGTGGAGATCATCATCGGCGCGCACTACGATTCCGGCAAGGAAGGCGATGGCGTGGACGATAACGCCTCAGGCGTAGCTGTGATGCTGGAAGTGGCCGAACGGATCGCCAATATGCAAACGCCTTATTCCATACGCTTCATTGCATTCGGCTCGGAGGAGAATGATCTTGACGGATCGTTCTATTACACGGCGCGTATGGAAGGAAGGGATGTGGCGAATACCATTGCCATGGTCAATCTCGATTCGCTGGCCGCGGGCGACTTTACCTACGTCTACAGCGACGAGGGCGAAAAGGCTTTCCTGCGCGATTGGGTCCTCGATTGGGCAGGGGATCATGGCATGCCTCTCCAAACCATCCGCGACGTGGATCTGGAAGACGAAGGCGATTACATTGCGGATTATGGCGCATTCAAGGAACGCGGCATCCCGTGGATCTATTTTGAAGCCACCAACTGGACGCTTGGCGACCAGGATGGCTATACTCAAGTGGACACACAATACGGCGACGAAGGTTACATCTGGCATACTCCATTTGACACATTGGAATATCTTGAATCCACCTTCCCGGGCCGCGTGAACGAGCATCTCAAAATTTTTGCATCGGCGTTGTTTGCGATTTGTACGGAGTTTCAGAAGTAGATATTGGAAAATTGTTGAAAAATAGTTTCGTCATTGCGAAGGTGGCGTTCGCCCACCCGAAGCAATCTCTTTATCGAGAAATTGAGACTGCTTCGTCGCTACGCTCCTCGCAGTGACGGGAAATTATGAACCACAACGAGGTCATTGCATGAACGAAAACGAATGGATCAAGGAATTTCCCGCCGCGGTTACCGTCTGTGACGAGGAGGGCATCCTGCTCGAAATGAACGATAAAGCCGCCAAAGGCTATGAAGCGGATGGCGGACGCGCCCTCATCGGCACGAACATGCTCGATTGCCATCCCGGAGACTCGCGCCTCAAGACCGAAATCCTGCTTGAATCGCGTAAGAAGAATGTTTACACCATCGAAAAGAATGGTGTCAAAAAACTCATTTATCAATCGCCCTGGTACAAGAACGGAGAGTATGCTGGCTTCGTGGAACTCTCGCTTGAAATCCCGTTCGAGTTGCCGCATTTCATCCGCTCCTGACCCGTCCACGCGATTAAGCGACCCAATGGAACTCTGTTACCTGCTCGTTTTTCCCGATCCTGCCAACGGCAAAACACCCTCCCCGGAGCTGATCCACGGGTTGAAAGACGCACCCTATTTCCAGCCGGTGGATATCCAGTTGAACACACTCGAAGAGGGGGGGACCGAGATTCAAGGAAAACGGATCTCATTCCTGCGGCAGAGATATGATGGACAGGCCCAGGTCATTGAATTCCATTTTGAGCAGAACGATCCATTTGCGGCTTCCGCGCTACAGGAACGCCAGCAACTGGAAGCCGCCCTGCAGGAGCATTTCATCCCGGCAACATTCCGCGGGCAGGGACTATTCGAAGAATACACCATCCTGCTTGTGCAAAAGACCCGCCCTGCGCCCGACAAATGGATAGACAGTCATGCACGCAGTCTGGCTAAATTCCTGCGCTCCCAGCGTGAAGTCTTTGACAAAACCGAACTGGATGAAATCCTTTCCTCCCGCGTGCGCTACTCGAAGCAGGACCTGACCCTTGTGGATTGGGATGGCGCGGTCATCATTGCACCCGATGGCGATTTCCAATCCGACATTCTCCTGCTCAAAGTCGGAAATTACCAACTCCTGCGTTATCGCATGCTCGATCAATCTGTTGAGACCCTGCTCGATCAGATCAACGAATCTTTTTTCATCAATCGTAAACGTCCGCGCCCAACGCGCGGAGCCATCCGCAGTATTGTGGAACACAGGCTGGAAGTCATGCTCGATTTCGAACGCACAGAACAGAACCTCCTGCTCATCGGCGACTGGTACACCGCCAAACTTTACGCCGCCATCCGCAGTGAATTCTATCTGGAGGAATGGAAGGATGCCATTCGAGGCAAACTTGACAACCTCGAAAGCATCACACAGACCGTCAAGGAAAACTTCACGCTCTCTGTGGAAAGTTTGTGGGGAAGGATAGAAATGGCCGGGTGGGCCATCCTGCTCATTGGCTATATCTACCTCTTCCTCGCTGATTTGGGTCTATTCGGAAAATAGGAGCCGCCATGAAAATTTTCAATCGCCTCGCTGACCAGTTCAAAAAAATTCAGCCCCTGCCTGAGGGACTTTACCACCTGCAGGCTGATGGAAAGCCCCTGCGCGTCCATCTTCGTCTTCGCAAAGACGGCACGGGTTTGCTCATCCTCAACGCCTCCACCATCCTGCACCTCAACCCGACTGCCGCCGAGTATGCCTACCATTACATCAAAGGGACCTCGTCCGAGGAAGCCGCCAAAACGATCGCCGCGCGCTATCGCATTGGACGTGTGCAGGCGTTGGAAGACTATACGGATTTTGCCGACCGGATTCAGGTCCTGATCGAAACGCCGGATCTCGATCCCGTTTCATTCCTGGACTTTGAGCGGGTCGCGCCCCATTCAGCCGAACTCACCGCCCCCCTGCGCATTGACTGCGCGCTCACCTACCGCGTCCCCGCCGGGACAAAGCCCGATGTCGCGCCGACCAAGCGCGTCGTCCGCGAACTGACCGCCGACGAATGGCGCGCCATCCTCGACAAAGCCTGGCAGGCGGGCATCCCGCATGTGACGTTTACAGGCGGCGAACCCACCCTGCGTGACGAACTTCCCGACCTGATCGCCCACGCCGAAAAACTCGGCATGGTCTGCGGCCTGCTCACCGACGGTGCGGCCCTGTCGAAGAAAAAATATCTTGAGCAGTTATTGCAAACCGGTCTCGACCACATCCTGCTCGTCCTGCACCCCGATGACGCGGCCGCTTGGAAAGCCATCAAACTTATCATCGACGCGGATATCTTTCTCACCGTCCATCTCACGATCAACAAGAAGACCGCCAAAGACGGCGAAAAGACAATTGAGAAACTCGCCAAATTAGGAGTCCGCAACCTGTCCATTAGCACGCCCGACAAAAAATTCCTCGGCGACATGCTTGCCATTCAAAACAAGGCCAACGCCTTTAACTTCACCATGCGCTGGGACTTGCCCGTTCCATATTCCGAATCCAATCCGGCGGCCATTGAGACCGAAGATGACAAAGTCCCCGCGGGCGCGGGCCGCGCCTGGATCTACGTGGAACCCGATGGCGATGTGCTCCCTGCGCAGGGCGAAGCGGACAAGGTGATGGGCAATCTGCTGTCTGACCCG
>JAYRVQ010000400.1:0-2387 GCA_041918465.1 Anaerolineales bacterium | reverse complement strand
CGATAGGCCTCGCCGATGAAGAACCACGGGTCCGCAGATTCAGGCTCGACATCGGTGATCTGTTTCATGAACTGAATCACCTCGTCCCAATTGCCGCGCTGGTACGCACCGCTCGCGGCGCGGAAAATATCGCCAGATTGCGGCTGGCGCGGCGTGGGATTGTACAACGGTGTGGGCGTATAGGTGGCTTCGAGACGCGCCCATAGCGGCGTGGGGCCGACGTATGTGGGTGAGGGACGCGCAGTGGCATTCAGCGCGGTGGGAGTCATCGTAATGGTGGGCGAGGGGCCAAACGTGAACGTGGGGATGGCCGCCGTGCGCGGGATGCGCGGCAGGATGAACATGAAGAACACCAGTCCGAACAACGCGGCGCCCACCACGCTCAGTCCCGCGAGGCGCGCCATCGGCGTGGAGAGGAACGGCTTCTTTTCCTGCGGACGCTCGTATGCCAGGATGAGTTGCTCCTCCCAGGCGCGTGTGCGATTCACCGGGAACGGCTGAACGTTTTCATCGGGCGGCAAAGCCCCCAGCAGGATCAAGCCTCGTTTGGCGGTGGCATTTTCAGGGTCGATTTGAAGCGCAGTTTGCAGGCAGTAGCCGCGCTCCTTAACAGTCTCCACCGCGGCGCTCATCCAGATCCAATAGTTGGCGTTATTCTGGTCGGTCTTGATGAGACGGGTGAGCAGGTCTTTGGCGCGCGGGCGGTCGCCCAGGCGCAACGCCTCCACCGCTTCCTGAAACATGGTGTCCACTTCTTCAGCCATGATTAGATTTTATCAGATTCAACGCGCCTGCCGAACTTGAGTTTTTCTGATACACTGACAAAATGGAAACCTTCTTCTCTTTTCTGGAACGACGGGTGGACGATTGCTCCTCGCTTCTCTGTGTGGGACTCGACCCGCACATCTCCGACCTGCCGACTCCCACCGCCGCCTCCGCGCGGGACTTTTGCCTGAATCTCGTTAAACAGACCGCTCCCTACGCCGCGGCCTTCAAACCCAACGCGGCCTTCTTCGAACAATTCGGTTCACGCGGTTGGACCGCACTCAAACAGGTCATTCACGCGATACAGGAACAGTCTCAGCGATTCGGTTCGATGATTCCTGTCATCCTCGACGCCAAGCGCGGTGACATTTCATCCACTGCGGAGGCCTATGCCAAATCCGCGTTCGAGACTCTTGGCGCGCATTGCATCACATTGAGTCCGTATCTTGGAAAAGATTCCATCGAACCGTTTATCCAGAATCACGAGAAGGGCGTGTTCCTGCTGTGCAAGACAAGTAACGCGGGGAGCGGCGATCTGCAGGACCTGATCGTGACGATGGACAATGGACCGCAGACCATCGTCAATGGTCAATCGTCCGCCGTCTATCTTTATGTTCACGTCGCCAAACTCGCGCAATCTTGGAATACAAAAAACAACATCGGCCTCGTCGTCGGCGCGACCCACCTTGACGCGCTGACCCGCGTCCGCGCCGCCGCGCCTGGCCTGTGGTTCCTCGCGCCCGGTGTCGGGACTCAGGGCGGGGAGTTGGAGTCCGCGCTGAAGGTTGGGCTGCGCAAAGATGGTAAAGGGATGTTGATTCCCATCTCGCGCGGCATCTCACGTGCCGCCGAAGGTCCCGGTCACGCCGCGGCAGAGATCCGTGACCAGATTTTGAATATCAAACGGGAAATGTTTGTACACGGATAACACGGATTGTACGGAGCATCACGGATTTTTTAAAGATTTATCCGTGCTTGTCCGTGAAATCCGTGTCCAAAAAGGATTTGTTTATGGCTCAATTTGACCCTCATCTCTCCTCCCTCGCTGACAGCCTCCTCTCCGCAGGCTGTATCAAATTTGGCGACTTCACCCTCAAGTCAGGACTCCATTCTCCCATCTACATTGACCTGCGCAGAATCATCACATATCCCAAATTGCTCGCGCAGATTGCCGAAGCCTATCTTCCTATCTTGCATCTTCTATCTTTTACCCGCATCGCTGGTCTGCCCTACGCGGCGATTCCCATCGCGACGGCCATCTCGTTGGCGGGAAACTATCCCATGATCTACCCGCGCAAGGAAGCCAAGACCTACGGCACGAAGGCCGAGATCGAAGGCGAGTATCGCGCGGGCGAGACGGTCGTGGTCATTGACGACCTCGCCACCACGGGCGGAAGCAAGTTTGAAGCCATCGAAAAGTTGACTGGCGCGGTACTGGTCGTGAAGGATGTCGTTGTGCTCGTGGATCGCCAATCGGGCGCGAAAGAGTCGCTGGCGCAGGCGGGCTATTCCATGCACGCGGTACTGACCATCAGCGAGGCGCTGGATTATTGGGAAGCGAATGAAAAAGTGGGGAAGGATAAGACCGAAGCGACGCGGAAGTTTCTTTCCAGCGCGGGCTG
>JAYRVQ010000399.1:0-4702 GCA_041918465.1 Anaerolineales bacterium | reverse complement strand
GACCATTGGCGTTAAAAACCTGGATGACCTGTTCAAGGATGTCCCCGCCAAGCACCGCTTCCCCGAACTGGACCTGCCCCCCGCGTTGACCGAAATGGAAGCCGCGGCCGAATTGGACGATCTCGCCAACAGCAATGAAAGTGTGCGCGGCGATTTGATCTCCTTCCTCGGCGCAGGCATGTACAACCACTACATCCCCTCCGTCATTGACCACATGCTGAGGCGCGGCGAGTTCTACACCGCCTATACTCCCTATCAGCCTGAAATCTCGCAAGGGACATTACAAGCCATCTTCGAGTACCAGTCCCTGATGACCGCGCTGACCGGCATGGAACTCTCCAACGCCTCGCACTACGATGGCGCGACTGCCGCGGCGGAAGCCGTCAACCTCGCGTACGCGCAGTTCCGCGGCAAGCGGACAAAGGTTGTCGTCTCCCCCTCCGTCCATCCGCAATACCGCGCCGTCATCCGCACGTATACACAAGGCATGGGCGTGGAATTGGCCGGTGAAACGGGAACAGACATCGAGTCCGGGCCCGAAGCGTTGACCAGTCAGATTGATGACAAGACCTGTCTCGTCATCGTCCAATATCCAGATTTCTTTGGCCGCATCTACGATTACACCAAATTGATCGCGGACGCGCACGCCAAGGGTGCGCTGGTCTGCATCGTTGCCAACCCGACCGCGCTGGCAATGTTAAAGACGCCCGGTGAAATGGGCGCGGACGTTGTGGTCGGCGAGGGCCAGCCGCTTGGACTTCCGATGTGGTACGGCGGCCCGTCGCTCGGGTTTTTCACCACGAAGAAATCCTACGTCCACAAAATGGCGGGACGACTCGTTGGCGAAACCGTGGATAACCGCGGCCAGCGCTCCTACGTTCTAACCCTGACCGCTCGCGAGCAACACATCAAACGCGAGCGCGCCACCTCCAACATTTGCTCCAATCAAGGCCTGCTGGCGCTCGGTTCCGCGATTTACATGAGCGTGCTTGGAAAAACGGGAATGCAACAAGTAGCCGATCTGTGCTACCAAAAAGCGCATTACGCCGCTGAGACCCTCAGCAAAATCCCCGGCTATGGCCTGTGCTTCAGCGACCCGTTCTTCCACGAATTTTCGCTGTGTTGCCCGAAGCCCGTCGCGGAGATCAATGCGCACCTGCTTGATCACGGCATTCTCGGCGGCTACGATCTGAGCCAGGATTATCCGTCCCTGCCTAACCACATGCTCATCGCCGTCACCGAAATGAATAGCAAAGAAGAAATTGACATGCTGGCTGAAGTCCTCGCGGAGGTGAGCCATGACTAGCACGATTGTCGAACCGACCATCTTTGAACTTTCCTCTCCGGGGAGGACGGGCGTGACCTTCCCCGCATCGGACGTCCCCGCGGCTGGTCTGCCTCCCAAAGGTCTCCTCCGCTCGGACCTGCCCCTGCCCGAACTCGCCGAAGTGGACGTTGTCCGCCACTACATGCACCTCAGCAAATTCAACTACTCGGTGGACAGCGGCTTCTATCCGCTCGGCTCGTGCACGATGAAGTACAACCCGAAGATCAACGAGGACACCTGCCGCCTGCCTGGCTTCCTGAACACGCATCCGCTCCAGCCAATCGAAACGGTGCAAGGCAACCTGGCCTTGATGTTCACTCTGCAAGAGTGGCTGAAAGAGATCAGCGGCTTCGCGGCTGTCACGCTTCAGCCCGCCGCGGGCGCGCACGGAGAGTTCACCGGCGTGCTGATCATGAACGCGTATCACAAGTCACGCGGCGATCTCAAGCGAACAAAAATGATCGTTCCAGATTCCGCCCACGGCACGAACCCAGCCTCGGCGGGTATGTTGGGCATGAGCATCACGGTCATTCCGTCCGACGCGCGCGGCAATGTGGACTTGGAGGCACTCAAAGCCCAATGCGACGATACCGTCGTGGGCATGATGCTGACCAACCCGAACACGCTCGGCCTGTTCGATGAACACGTGGATGAGATCGTTAAAATTGTCCACAATTGCGGCGGCTTGATGTACGGCGACGGCGCGAATCTCAACGCCCTGCTCGGCATTGTCCGCCCTGGCGACCTCGGCTTCGATGTGATGCACTTCAACCTGCACAAGACGTTCGCTGTCCCGCACGGGGGCGGCGGACCGGGTTCAGGTCCGGTGGGAGTCGCCGCGCATCTTGCGGACTTCCTGCCCGAACCGCTGGTCGGCATCGTCGAGGAAGCCTCCGATGAAGAACCTCCATTGTTCGGCTTCGTCAAGCCTGAGAAATCCATCGGACGGATGAAAGCCTTCCACGGTCACTTCGGCGGTGGATTGGTGCGCGCTTTCACCTACATCGCCATGCACGGACCGGATGGGCTCAAAGACATCTCGCAGTACGCGGTGCTGAACGCCAACTACCTGTTTGCCCGTTTGCGCGATACATACAAGGTTCCGTTCGACCGCATCTGCATGCACGAGTTCGTGGCCGAGGGACAGTTCGCTGGCTCCGACGTGCGCGCCCTCGACATCGCCAAGCGCCTGATGGACTACAACTTTCACCCGCCGACGAACTACTTCCCGCTCATCGTTCACGAAGCGTTGATGATCGAACCAACCGAGACCGAGAACAAAGACACCCTCGACGCCTTCGCCGACGCGCTCATCAAGATCGCGGACGAGGCGAAGACCAGTCCCGAACTGCTGCATTCCGCGCCGCACAACACTCCGTTCGGACGAATGGATGAAGTAAAGGCCGCGCGCGAGTTGGTGTTGTGTTGCTGGTTGCCTGAGAATTACAGTGATCAGTAGGCGGTGATCAGTTTACAGTGAAAGCAACAGCCTCGGAGCTGAGAACTTCCGAGGCTGTTTTTTACCTGAACATCAAAAATAAAATGCTGTTGAACTTTTCCCAGAAATAGCGCGATAATCTTGATAGCAATCTTGCGTTAAGTTTCCGAATCACGGAGGCAAAGATGCAAAATAAATACTTGTTAATTGCGTTGTTGATTATCACCATACTGACATTCGCATGTCAACAGGCACAACCCCAGACTGTTCCCATCGTCTCCCCAGAAACAGTCCTAATGACTCAAGTTGTAACGGTGGAGGTGACGCGCATTGTTGCGCCCAGTTCGCCCACCCGTGTCAAGAAAATGGTCGCCAGAGGGGTTGAACTTCCCGTTCCGCGCAGTCAACACACGGCGACACAGTTGGAGGATGGCCGCATCTTGCTGGTGGGCGGTAGTAAGGCTCCCGATGAATTTCTTGCAGAGGTGGATATTTATGACCCGGCCAGCGGACATATCCAATCCACAGCGCCACTACACACGGGACGACATGGTCACAGCGCCACTCTTTTGGAAGACGGCAGAGTTCTGGTTGTAGGGGGATACAATGCAATGGATTCCTGGCTGATAGATGCAGAAATATACGACCCCGCCAGAGACACTTGGACAATCATCTTTCCACTTTATCCTCACGGCGTCGGTCACACCGCTACAAGGATGAATGGTGGTAGAGTGCTGGTCGTGGGAGGATGCATCGGCAGTGGGGTCTGCACCGAGCGGGTGGAGATCTTTGATCCGTTGAATAATTCATGGCAAAGCGCGGCATCGCTTCCGTCAGACAGGGCATCGCACGCAACAACATTGCTGAAGGATGGGCGCGTCCTTGTGGTAGGCGGTGGAAGCGCGGCAGGAATCCCCCTGGGAGGTGACGCGCTAATTTACGATTCCACAACCGACTTGTGGACCACCACCACCCCGATGATCACCCCGCGGCTTTTCACGCAATGCATCCTTCTTCGAGATGGACGCGTGCTGGCGGCTGGCGGCACGGCACTGAGCGACCCAACCAATGAAACCATGGCAATAGGCACGGAGATATTCGATCCTGTCTCCATGACATGGATCGCCGCGGCCAATCTTAATCAACCGCGATATGGTCACACTTTGATCATGTTGAAAGATGGAAAAGTGCTGGCGATAGGAGGCACGCTATCGTATTCCAGCATGGACCAAAATTCGTACCGTCGTCAAATTGAAGTATACAATGCCGCCACAAATACATGGACCGTGATCGGGGAATTGCCCTATCCAAGAGTCTATTCGACTACCACGCTTCTGCCAAATGGAGACGTCTGGATGGCAGGTGGACAATTTCTCAATCGATCACGACCCGATACCTGGTTAATCGATGTGCAGTGAAAGCAGTTCGCGAGTTGGTGCTGCCGAAGGTGTTGGTTGCCTGAGGATTACGAGAATCAATAAGTGAAGAAAGACGAAAGAAGCCTCGGAGAAAAATTCACTCCGAGGCTTTTGATTTTTCGCTTCATCGAACCTGATAACGTTCTACTCCCACCGAAACAACTTGACCGACACCAACACTCCCACCACCAGCATAGCCACCAGCACGCCGATATCCAACAAGTGCTGACCCCAACTCTCGCCGATCCACAGTCCGCGCAGAAGGTTGACCACATACGTCAGCGGCAGGAAGGCCGAGATCTTCCGAATCGTTTCGGGTAGAAGTTCACGCGGGAAACTCGCCCCCGAGAGATAGATCATCGGGTATAGCAACACCAGTCCCACCACCTGGGCCGTCCGCGCGTTGGGCATCGTGCCAGCGATGACGAAACCGATCCCGAAGAAACTCAGGCAACTCAGCACAAATCCGCCCAACACGCTGAAGAAGTTGCCCTCGAATTGCACGTGGTAGATGAACTT
>JAYRVQ010000398.1:0-3992 GCA_041918465.1 Anaerolineales bacterium | reverse complement strand
TCATCGGACTTTTGGGCGGCTTCGCGATTGAGGTCACCGCGCCTGGCGACGGCACATTGCTCATCCCCATGGAAGGACTCCAGTTGCGATTTGTGGAAGTGGAGCCGCTCTACTTCCACCAGGTGGACGGCTCGTTCTCGCTCGTTTTCCGCGAAGACGACGCGGGAAACATCACCCACCTGTTTACGAACATCCAGTCTGAAAATGATTTTGTGAAGATGAACTGGTACGAAACGTCCGCGTTCAACATGGTCGCGCTTCAGATTTGCCTCTTGCTCCTGCTGTCCATGCTGCCTGTGGGATTGATCCGCGCGATTCGCAATCGCGCCGCTTCCCGCCCCGCCCGCGCGGCTGACTCGATCATCTTCGGCATCAGCCTGCTGAACGCGCTGTTTCTGGTCGGCATTGCGATTTGGTTCCGCCCCATGCGCCCATCGGAGCTGCACGGTATCTCATTGATCGTCGAGATCGTGATGGGACTCGGCGTCCTATCCGCCCTGCTGACTCTCGCCGCGCTGGTCTACACAGTGCTGGCCTGGAAGAACAAATTCTGGGGCGTCGCCTACCGAGTCTATTACACGCTCGTGATGGTCGCTGCGGTTGGCTTTGTCTGGTTCCTGCATTATTGGAATTGGCTGGGCTGGCGGTATTGATAAAAAAAGTACCGCGACATTTATGTCGCCCTGCGGGTGCGAGATAAATCTCGCGGTACCGAAAACAACAAGGAGCAATCAAATGACAACGCAAGAAATAACTTCAACCAGCAACGCGCAAGACCTTTCTACCTCTGTGAAGAATCAATACGCCCTCTGGCAGATTCTCGGAATCTGGTTCGCGGCGGGCGCGCCGATGTGGATTCTCGGCAGGGAATTGGAGTTGGGGCGTGGATGGACAGGGCAATTATCTGGGCGGATACGGAATGTACCTGCGTCCCCGCGATATCGCCCGCTTTGGGTATCTCTATTCGAATCAGGGCTATTGGGATGGTAAACAGGTTATTTCAAGGGAATGGGTCCAGGAATCCACCACCAAAAAGATCCGGGCCAGCCTGACGATGGACTATGGTTATCTCTGGTGGATTCACCCCAACCCCGCCCTTGCCGTCTTTGAAGCGCGCGGCTCGGGCGGGCATATCCTGTCCATCATTCCGAGTCTGGATATGGTGATCGTTGTGACCGGTGTTGGGGGCGGCGATATGCCAGACCCCGATTTTGTTATTCATGAATACATCATCAAGGCGGTGACGGATGAGTAATCATCGCTGTGTGTGAAGTGTTGCATGTCGAAGAAGTAAATTTAATCCCACCATTGCAGGTCCGCGATCTTGCTTTGGATGAACGAAGATGTGGAGAATATCATCGTACGTAGGTTGTACTTAATGAAACGGGATTCGTTGTCCTTTGGATTCGCCCACGAAACGGCATTCACCAACCCGTCCGGTATGAGGCGTAAAAAAACAACAAGACGGAGACTACGAGCCTCCGTCTTGTTGTTTACATCATTGGCCGGGATTTAGTCGCAATTACCGCAACATTCATTGTTGATCGCGAAAGTGTCGCAACAATCAATACCCATTCCGCGTTGAAGGGCTGGCGGACAGTTATCCCGAAACTCAGGCAGTTCCGGGCGGGCGGGGATTCTGACCGAGTACAGTCGTCCAAGCAGGGAGACGGAGCCATAGTCACCGGCAAATTCGGTCAGGCCGCCGCGTACCGTGCAGACGATTGTCCCTTCCTCTTCGTTCACTTTGCAGGCCAGAGGGTAGGAGTTGCCATTTAGGTAAAGGGTGGCATTCAAGTTCGGGCCTCGGACGTTCGCGCCGTTGAGGTCAAAGACAAACACAACGCCTTTGCCGACCACAAAATGGCTGTATTTATAGATGGGCACCGAAGCCGCCTCTGCCGTGCCAACATTAAAGGCAAAGACTGTTGCCAGAAGAACCGCGACCATAATGAAAGAGAAAAGCTTTTTCATGATTTGCATGCTCCTTTCAAATCTGATAGTATATTTTAAGGCTTTATTTGGATAAAAACAATGGTATTTATCCGATATAGTACTTTTGGTGGGATTCTCTTACAAAAAAAAACAGGATGGAGAATTCCTCCATCCTGTCTGTTGTGATCTCACGAATCCGAAACTATCAGCAGTTGGGGCCAATACAACAATCAATACATTCGGGTTGTTCCGGCACGGCAGGGATGACGACAGAATACAAATGTCCGAGCAGAGAGACAGAACCCCGGTCTCCTGCGAACTTGGACAGGCCGCCTTGAGCGATGCAAATAATTGTTCCATTATCCTTATTTACTGTGCAGGCAAGCGGATAGGTAGCGCCGTGCAAGTACAAGGAAGCATTTCTCAGGTTTGGCCCCCTGAGTTTGGCAACATTGAATTCAAAGGCAAAAACAATTTCCCTCCCGATTACATATCGCGTTGCTGTCAATGTGGGGTAGGAGGCGGCTTGTGCTTTGCCGACATTGAATAGGAGCGCGGATGCCAGCACAGTCACGATCATCACTGCTGAGAGCAGTCTCTTCATTTTCTCTTCTCCTTTTGATGATGAACTTGCCATTATTATTAAAAAACTACAATCGACAATGTTGTTGGGATGAACGTTGACTTTTTTCTGTGTATACTTGCCATGGAGGAAGCCATGAAAAAACTGTTCAGCCTACTTTTTGTTGCCGCCTTCGCGCTTACTGCTTGTGGAGGTAAACCCACACAAGTGCCGGGTGGTGAACCGTTCGTTATCTCTGAACCGGGTAAAACCCTTGAGGTCGTTGCGGCAAATGATTTTAAGATCATCATCGAATCGAATCCGACCACAGGCTATCATTGGGAACTGGTGGGTGAGTTGGATAAAACCGTGGTGGACTTTGTCGGTCGCGATTACAAATCCACCAGCGACCCAGGTCTGGTTGGCGGTGGCGGCGTCGATATCTGGACCTTCCGCGCGGTCGCCGCGGGGGAGGCGTCCATCACGCTGGGATATTTTCCGCCCTCCAATGACCCTGTTGACCCGGACCAGACTGTGACGTTTACCATCATCGTCAAATAGAAGTGACAGGCAACCAAAAAGAGCGACCGTGAGGCCGCTCTTTTTCTTGCGTGGGAAACCTATTTGTTTTTTCTGGTCGCTTTGCGCGGGGCAGGGACGGGTTCCGCTTCGGGGGCCGCGGGCGCGTCCACGCGCGCGGCAGGCGCGGGGTCCAGTGCGATGCGGGCGTTGCGTCGTCCGAGCCAATACGCGCCGTAGAGTAGTCCGAAGAACAGGATCGGTTTCAACAGTCCGCCCAACATGAAAAATCCGCCATGCGGCTCGAAGCCGCGGACGTACATCATCGGGTGAGACCAGCCATCGTTGCGCTCCCACATGCGCGGCTGATTGGTCCAGCCATCGTCCCCGCGTCCCATCATCGGGCCGTTCCACTCGCGGTCAAGGGGTATGGCCCAGCCAGTTGCCCTATGTGTCTGCCACATAAATCCAATTGCGAACATCGCGCCGACGAGTACCAATAACAGCACAATGCCGAGAATCCATTTCCAGGTTTTACTCATTTTGAATCTCCTTTGATCTTCGCCAATCATACCCGCGACATGTAAAAATATTGTCAGGATTTTGTGTTGATTTCAGCGAGTCACGGTACAATCGCGCCCATGTCCAAATTCAAATCTTCCCTCATGCTTTTCTTTGTGGTGTTGTTGGTCATTGTTTTGATCTCGTTTCTCGGGCCCGAGGAGCAGGACCTGGGCGCCAACGTGCGGATCGTGTACCTGCACGGCGCGTGGGTGTTGACCGCAGAACTGGCCTTCGCCCTCTCGGCTCTCGCGGGACTGGTGGGGCTGGTTGCGCGAAGAGACGTTTTCCACGCCTGGAGCGCCGCGCTTGGCCGCACCGGAATCGTCTTCTGGGTGACGTACCTGCCGCTCTCGATGTTTGCGATGCAATCCAACTGGAACGGACTCTTCCTCGCCGAGCCGCGCTTCCGCCT
>JAYRVQ010000397.1:0-3705 GCA_041918465.1 Anaerolineales bacterium | reverse complement strand
TTATTTGAAAATCAAACGCGTCCGTTCGACGCGTACAAATTCAGGCGGGATTCCCAGTGCGGACAACACCTCCTCAGGACGGCCAGTCGCACCCTCGCGAGCGGCGAGGCGCATGAAGACTCTCACACCCCCCTCCATCTCCCCCCATTTTCCGTGAAAATGGGGGGAGTGTCCCGAAGGGACGAGGGGGGTAAGTTCCTCGATCAACGGTCGCAGGTCGTACGGTTTACCGCGGCGTTCGCGCGGCAGGGACTCGGCGTCCATAACGGCGGACAGGCGCGAGGTCAGGTTGGAAGCGAATTCGTCGGGAATGGTCGCTTCGTATTCGGCGGCGATGACCTGGGTTTGGAGCGCGGGTGCGCGGTCGTCCACTGTTTCGATATTTAAGATTTGGATGTCGCGCGGGAGGGCGGCTTGCAAGTCATCGCGAAGTCTGGCGCTTACAGCGTGCTCCGCGAAGACTTCGCAGTCTGTGGTAAGCCACAGATCCATCATTTCCGCGCGGGAGGAGAATCCGAGCGGCAGGGCCGAGGCGAGTTGAATTTTGGGTGTGGGGTGAAAGCCCTGACTATAGGCCAGCGGGAGGGCGGCGCGGCGGGCGGCGCGTTCGAGCAGGGTGTGCAGGTCGAGATTACCCGTATAGCGGAGTGCGCCCTGTTTGGAAAAAGTGATGCGGATGCGCATTAGCGTTTGACGGCGGTTTTGAATCGTTTGTGAATGTCGGCGGCGTGGAGACGGTAGTGTTCGTAGGTGGCGCGTTTCACGCGGGCGAAGAGTTTGTTTTCGTTGAGTTGTTCTTCGCTCAGGGCCTGGATGGATTCATGGATGGCTTCGAAGGCGTGGATTTCGAGAACCAGCAGTTCCTGGAATGGGGTGTTCCTGTATTTGCGGACAACCCATTCGTCGGCATCTGCTTCAGCGAGCAGGGGGGATTCGAAATCGGGATAACCAAACTCCTCGAGGAAGGTATCCAGTTCATCCTGTGTCTGGCAGGGTGGCAGTGACTCGCCCTGCTGGAGTTCATGCAGGCGGTCGGCGAGGTGTTGCTCGCGAGCCATGATGTGGGCGAGGATGTCGCGCGCAGACCAATGGCCTGAGACGCCGCCAATGCCGAGGCGAATCGAGCCGACGAAGTTGAGCGCGTGTTCCCAGTCCTCGCGTTCGTTTTGCAGGCGGACAAGCAGTTGCGATTTTCTCATTTCAGTCTCCCACCACTGGTAACTGCGAAGTCCCTGAAAGGGGATGACTGATCACTGGTGACTGATTTCTCTTCGGGCTTTTCACATCCGGACATTTCCAACCCTCGCCGGGGTTGTCGCGGCGCAGTTCCGCAAACGTGGGCAGGATGCCGCAGGCGAAGCAGTTGAGTCGGCAGTCCACGCGGATCTGTCCTTCGAGCGATTGGCGGAAATCCTGGAAGAGATAATTTTTCCGCACAGCGGCAGTGATGTGATCCCAGGCGAAAATCTCGTCAGTGCGGCGCGGGCGATAGGTGTAAAAGGCGGGGTCGAGTCCGTGCTCGGCGAAGGCGGCCATCCATGTTTCGTATTGTCGGTGATCGTTCCAGGCGTCAAACTTCGCGCCGTTTTTCCAGGCGGTGTAAATTACATCAGCCAGTTTTCTATCGCCGCGCGATAACCATGCCTCGAGCAAAGTGTCTTCGGGTTTCGTCCACGAGAGTTTGATATTGCGGTCGCGCAGTTCGCGCTTGAGCAAATCCTGTTTGGCGAGGATGTTTTCGCGCGTGTCGCAGGCCACCCATTGGAACGGCGTCTGCGGTTTCGGCACGAACGTGCTCACGCCCGCGTGCAATTTCACTTTCATCCCCGCCACCTTGCGTCCCTCGGCGATGACGCGTTTGCACAAGTCCGCGATGGCCTGCACATCCTCAAGTGTCTCGCTCGGATGGCCGATCATGAAATACAGTTTGATGTTCGTCCAACCGCGCCGATAAATTTCGCGCGTGGTGTTGAGGATGTCTTCATCGGGGATGAACTTGTTGATGATGCGGCGCATTCGTTCTGTTGCGGCCTCGGGCGCGAGTGTGAATCCTGAACCGCGACGGTCGCGCAATTTGTCCATCAAATCCACCGAGACGGATTCGATGCGCAACGAGGGGAGTGAGACCACCAGCTTCTCATCCTTGAATTCTTCGCTAATGGCGCTGACCAGTTCGCTGATGTGGGTGTAATCGGACGAAGACAGCGACATGAGCGCGAGTTCCTCGAAGCCCGTGGATCGGATGGCTTCGCGCGCCGCGGCGACAACTTCCTCCACGCTTCGTTCGCGGACCGGACGCGTGATCATGCCTGCGTGACAGAATCTGCATCCCCGCGTGCACCCGCGCGTGATCTCCACCGAGGCGCGGTTGTGGACAACTTCGATGTTCGGGACGATGAACTTCGTCGGTGGCGGGGGTAGTTTGGCGACGATGCGCTTGACGATGGGATTGGCGAGTCCCTCGGCGAGGGTGTCCATGTGCGCGATAGTGCCGTCGTCCATGTAGTGAGGCTGGTAGAAGCGCGGGACGTAGACGCCGGGGATTTTGGCGAGTTCCAGTAACAGGTTTTCACGTTTGAAGGTTTTAAGGTTGGAAGGTTCAAACTTGTCAACTTTCAAACTTTTAAACTTTTTAACGATGTTGATAATGTCATGAATCACTTCCTCTCCCTCGCCGACAACGAACGCATCCATGAATGCGTGCATGGGTTCGGGGTTCATGGTGGAATGTCCGCCCGCGATGATGAGGGGGTGCGTCGCGTCGCGCTCCGCGGCGCGGAGGGGGATGCCAGCCATGTCGAGGATGTTGAGGGCGTTGGTATAGAGAGTCTCGTAGGGGAGGGAAAAGCCGATCAGGTCGAAACAGGCCAGGGGTCGTTTTGATTCGAGCGCGTAGAGCGGAATCCCGTCGGTGCGCATCAGGGCTTCCATGTCCGTCCAGACCGCGTAGGCGCGTTCGGCCAGCGCGTCGTCGCGTTGATTGATCTGGTCGTACAGGATTTTGAGTCCCACATTGGAGACACCAATATCGTAGATGTCGGGGAAGACGAGCGCGACTCTCGTGGAAACGGAGTCCCAGTTTTTGACGATGCTGTTGAGTTCTCCACCCACATAGCGGCCGGGCTTTTGTACCTTTAAGAGAATGCGGTCGAGTTTGGTTTCGATTTGTTCAGGATTAAGCATGGGCGAAATTATACCCGTGTCGGTCATAATTTGCGCTCTTTATAAAGGGGTCTCTGGGAATCGCCATGATAAAACCTTTTTGGACACGGAAAACACGGATTTCACGGAAAAATCCAAAGGGAAATCCGTGTCATCCGTGAAATCCGTGTCCAGAATCACGGCAACTTCCAATAAGCCTCATAAAGAGGAAAGTGCAGATTTTGACCGCGGGTATGCATAACCGAGTTTGTCGAATTAAAAATCGGGAGCGGAGATGTCTCCGCTCCCGAACTTGCACGTGATCAGACAGACTTACGGAACGTAGTAGGTGACGACGAGAACCGGGCGATAGGCGGCGGTGCCGTAATTGCCGCTGTAGAAGCGGAGGAAGTCCGCGCCGAGGTCATCATTGTCATCCAGCGTGAATTGCAGGCGGAACTGGGTGGTGCCTGCTTCGTTGATCAGGCCAAAGGAGCTTGCCATGTTGCAGGTGTACCAGCTGGCGACCGGGACGGTTGCGCAGGCGAATACGTTGCTGGCGCT
>JAYRVQ010000396.1:0-4587 GCA_041918465.1 Anaerolineales bacterium | reverse complement strand
GTGATCAGTTTTACCGAGCGTAACGGGAGGTACTCACCGATATTCGATACTCGATATTCGATTTTCGAATTATCGAATGTCGTCTGTTCAATTTTTGCATCGAGGGCAAGGAGAGAGGCGGCAAATGTCGAGCGTCCATCCGCTACGACGAGCGTCCCTGCCACGGTGGCGGAATTGCGCAGGTTGAGCGGGGCTTCCAGTTTGATGGCGGTTTTCAACGCCTCGGGGCAGTGTTCAGATTCGAGCAACTGCTGGAGCGTGACGGTCGCGCCGATTTCAAGATTATTACCCTTTTTGTGGATGCGGTTCAGGCCGAGGGCTTGCAAGTCCACTACGGAAACGGGATCAGGCGTGGGGCTTGCACTGAGCGAAGTCGAAGTGTGGGAAAGAAGCGTCCCGCCGCCGAGGGGGACGGTGTTCGGTTGGGCGAGGAGGGTCAGGGCTTCGTCGAGAGTCTGCGGGCGGTGATAGGTTGTGATCATGGTTCCTCCAAAAAAAATCAGGCATCCCTATTATACAGGATGCCTGACAGCGGGGTCATTCGTTGTCTGGATAAACTTTCCAGCCGAGACGCTCGCGGTCTTCGACGGGAAGTTGGTCGGGCAGGTCTACGAGTATGGCGGTGGCCTCGGCCAGCAAGTTGCCTTCGACATCGTAGATCGCGCCCGTGGCTTCAGCCGTCCAGCGCATGCGTTTGCCGCGCCTGCCGACGATTTTCAGTGGCTGTCCAACGGGGATTTTCTTTTTGTATTTCACTTTCAATTCGGCGGTGTACATAAATTTCGACTCGGCGGCGTCCGTGCCCATAAAGGAGCGACCTGTGGCTTCATCGAGGATGGCCGCGGTAATGCCTCCGTGCAAAATGCCCGGGTAGCCCTGATAACTTTCGGGCGCGGTGTATTCTGCGGTCACTTCATCGGGCGCGGTTTCGTAAAAATGCACGTGCAGGCCGATTGGATTTTCGACCCCGCATACGAAACAGTGACGGGAATTGGGTTGTTTGATTTTCATGGATGATTCCTGAGAGGGTGCGTCGCACCTTTTCGTTTGGGCGCGTCTTGTTGGGTTAGTGCGACGCACTTGCGAAAATTTTATTTTTCAGCCCAGTGGATGGCAATCGTGCCAAACATCAGGCGCTCATATCCGATTTTCTTGAAGCCGACCGCGGCCATGAGCGCACTCATCTTTTCGGCGGTGACGAAATTCTCGGTGGTGTCAGGCAGGTACTTGTACGCGTCGCGTTCGCCAGAGATGAGTCTGCCCAGCGCGGGGATGATAACGTGCATGTGAATCCAGATGAATGGCGACAGGATATTTTTTTTCGGACGCGTCGTGTCGAGGATGACGACCCGTCCGCCGCGCTGGAGGACGCGGTATTGCTCCTGCAGGGCCTTGTGGATGTCTGTCACATTTCGCATCAGGAACCCCGAAACGACCGCGTCGAAGGAAGTGTCCGCGAACGGGAGATTCAGCGCGTCCGCCGCGGACCATTGAAGCGGGTCGCCGCGCCGACCGACGCGCATCATCTCGAGCGTGAAATCCGCCGCGGTGACGCGGGCCGCGGGTTGCTGTCGAAGGGCCTCACGCGCCAGGTCGCCCGTACCCGCTCCGAGGTCCAAAAGCGAGGCGCTGGGTTTGAGTCCCGCGAGTTGGATGACGAGTCGTCGCCAGCGCACATCCTGAAAACCTGTCATCAATCGGTTCATTAAATCGTATCGTTGCGCGATGCGGGTGAACATGTTTTGCACGTAGGCGGCGCGTTCTTGTCCTGTTAATTGGGTCATGGGGCTCCTGTAAACTTGGCCTATTATACTCAGAGCGGGTATCGTTTACGCATGTTACAATGCGGCGATGTCCATGGAAAATAAACCGTCTCTCTTTCAAATCTGGTTGCTTGCCATCCGCCCCAAGACCCTACCTGCCGCGGCTTCGGGCGTGGTGATGGGAAGCGCCCTCGCGTGGATGGACGGCTCGTTCAAAATCCTGCCCGCGCTAGCTGCGTTGGCGGTGGCTCTGCTTTTGCAAATTGCAAGTAACGTGGCTAACGATGTGTTTGACTTCGAACGTGGCACGGACACGGCTGAGCGTCAGGGGCCGTTGCGCGTGACCCAGGCGGGATTCCTGACGCCCGCGGAAGTGAAACGTGGTTTGTGGGTCATTTTGGGACTATCTGCCGCGGTCGGTTTGTATCTGACATTTTTACGCGGCTGGGTGGTGATCGTCATCGGGCTGACCGCTATTGTTTCCGCGGTGGCTTACACGGGCGGACCGTTCCCGCTTGGCTACTACGGATTGGGTGACCTGTTCGTCTTTATCTTCTTCGGCGTCGCCGCAGTGGCTGGGACGTATTTCGTGCAGGTCGGTTCGGTTAGCGCCGCGGCGTGGTGGATGTCTGTGCCTGTTGGACTCGTCATCACCGCGATTTTGGTGATTAACAATTTGCGCGATATTGAAAATGACCGCAAAGGCAACAAACGCACGCTGGCGGTTCGTCTTGGCGTGCGTGGCACGCGGATTGAATATCTGCTCTGCATGGTGATCGCATATCTGGTCTTGCCACTCGCCGCGCTGACGGGAATCATTCCGTGGATGGGATTGCTGGCCTGGGCATCATTGCCACTGGCAATCCGTTCCACACGGGCGGTGTTCACACAGGCAGGCCGTCCACTCAACGCCGCGCTGGCAGGGACGGGGCAGGTTGCATTAGTATTCAGTTTGTTATTTGCATTGGGGGTGTTGATCGGTTACGTAGTTGCATAGTTACGTGGTTCGGTAGTTCCGTTTTTCCAAACTATGTAACTACCAAACTATCGAACTACGAAACGAATTTCCACTTACACAACTTCCGCTCCATCCAATCCACCGCAAAGTACATTCCCAATCCCAGCAGGGACATGGCGATCACGCCCGCGTACATGGCGGGATAATCGAGCAGGGTACTGCCGTTGTAGTAGATGTAGTAGCCGAGTCCATATTTGGTGGCAAATAACTCGGTGACGTATAAGACGGCCACTGCCGTCCCGATGGATTGGCGCAGCGCGGTCAAAATGGCAGGTAGACTAGCGGGGAGATAGATGAACCGAAACAGCGCGCGCCGTCCCGCGCCGAGACTGCGCAGGCTTTGCAAAAGTTGGGGCGGAATTCCCGCGGCCTGGTCACGCACGAGCACCACAATCTGGAAGAACAGGATCAAAAAGATGATGGCGATCTTGGCTGTGTCGCCAATTCCCAAAAACAGGAACACGATCGGGACAAAAACCACTTTCGGGATGGGATACAGCAAATAAATGATGGGGGAAAAGATGCGGTTCCACGTTTTGGATCCGCCAATTGCCAGCCCCGCAGGAGCCGCGGCCACCACCGACAGCGCCATCCCCGCCACGACGCGCCACAGGCTGACGCCGAAATGGATAAGTAGCCCGTTCCCCAACTCGCGCACAAAAACCACCAGCACTTCCCACGGCGCGGGCAAGATGGGACGCCGAATTAGCATCGCGGTAACCTGCCAGAGGACGAGCAATCCCAACGCGGCAAGCAACACGTCACGCCGTTTCATGCCGCATTTCCTTCCAAAGCAAATTGCACAAATCGTGATATGCCCCTGAATTTCGATGATCGGCCTGTCCAGCGTTTGGATTCTCGAAGACTCGCGCATTCTGATTCGGCGCATCGCCAAGCAACAAAATCTTTTTACCCAGCGACGCGGCTTCCTCGATTGCGTGGGTGACAATGACCAGCGTCAGATTCTGCTCCTCGCACAGGGACAATGTCAGGTTTTGCAGGTCTTCGCGGGTGATGGCGTCCAGTGATGAGAACGGTTCATCCATCAGGAGCAGGTCGGGTTCGAGGGCAAGGGTGCGGGCGATGGCGGCGCGCTGACGTTGTCCGCCTGACAGTTGCGAGGGGAATTTGTCCGCGACCTCGCTGAGTCCCAGTCGCTCCAGCCAATAGGGGACTTTATTCTCCGTCCGAAAATCTGTCGGCGTGTGCTTGCCGTCTGGACCGTAAAAACCGCGCACGCGCAATCCCAACTCCGCGTTCTGGCGGACGGTCGCCCACGGGAGCAGGCCGTAATCTTGCAGGATGAGTCCTGTGCGCGGGCGTGGACGCGAAAGAGTCTCGCCGTCAATTTCGATCCTCCCTGCATTCGGCGCGCGCAGTCCCGCCAGCAGGTAAAGCAGGGTGCTCTTGCCGCAACCCGATGAACCCAGAATCGCCCACGTCTCGCCGCGTTGAACTTCCCAGTTGAAGTTCTGAAAGATGGGCGGGGTGTGGGGGTAGCCGAAGGTGAGGGAGGCAAGTCGAATCATGATCTTCGTGGAGCGGGATGGTATCCCGCTGAATTGCACAAAAATCGGGACGCGGACGAGGATTGTCCGCGTCCCGTAGGTGACGCTGATTATAACGGGAACAACTGTCCCTTAAGGAAGAAGCGTGGCGTTGACCGAGTCCGCGTACGACACGTCTACGGTCAGCATCCCCTTTTCTTTTGCCCAAGCCAGCGCGTCGTTCCACTCCTCTTCGGTTGGAACGGCCTGATCGGGGAAGGGCGGAATCTGGAACGTGCCCAGCAACGGCGGAGGGACG
>JAYRVQ010000395.1:0-2517 GCA_041918465.1 Anaerolineales bacterium | reverse complement strand
TACCCGCGCGACATTTCCCCGCTGGCGAAGTCGCGTCCCAACGACCCGCTGACGGTGGAACGTTTCGAGGGCTATCTGGCTGGCTTCGAGGTGTGCAATGCCTTCACCGAGTTGAACGATCCGCTCGACCAGGAATCCCGCTTCGTTGAAATGGGACGCGACTACACCGACGACGAAGAAGAAAAGCATCCCATGGACGATGACTACCTGCGTGCCATGCGTTACGGCATGCCGCCCAACGGTGGCTTTGGCATGGGTGTGGACCGTCTCGTTATGTTGCTGACGAACAAGCATAGCATCCGCGAAGTGTTGCTGTTCCCTGCCCTGCGCAAGGAAGAATTTAATACGCCTGGAGAAACCAAATAATGGATTTTGCCCTCATCGCTCAACACGGGATCGTTTACGGTCTCGTGTTGAGTGTTCTTTTTACATTAGTCTTGCTCGGTGCGGTTTTTGTCAACGCGGAGATCATGCAGAACGATTATCCGCCGGATGTGAAGAAGACTTACGGTGCGGAGAAGAATCCCAAAACGCGCGGACAGAAGCGGATTTTCAGCCTGCTTTTTCTGGCGGTGCTGTTTGGCGTGATCGCCTGGTCGGTGGTGAGCGCGGCGCGCGCCTCTTCCATGCAGTTGACCTTCCTGCCGCTCTTCGTGCTGGTCTTCGTTGAAATATTCACTTTCAATCTCTGGGATTTGCTCATCATTGACTGGCTGATCTTCAATACCCTCCAGCCGAAATTCATTTTTCTACCCGGCACAGAAGGAATGGCGGGTTACAAGGATTACGCCTTTCATTTCAGGGGATTCCTGACGGGTATCGTTTTCAGCCTGGTTTCCGCTCTCGTGCTGGCAGGGATCGCGCTGATCATTGTTAACGCAATGTGACAGTCACTTTCGAAGTGACTGTCACATTTAGAAAAAATACATGTCTCAATTTTTCCTCATCCTCGGCGATCTGCTTGCCATTGCTGTCATCACTGTGATCGGATTTGCCTCCCACGGTGAAACGGATGCATCCTTCCTGCCGCGCATGGCCGCGACCTTCGTCCCGATGGCGGTGAGCTGGTTCGTGCTCGCGCCCGCGCTCGGTTTGTTCGACGCGGAACGCCTCGGTAACGCGCGCCAACTCTGGCGTCCCGCGTGGGGCGCTTTCTTTGCGTCGCAGTCCGCCGTCATCCTGCGCGGACTGTGGTTGAATGCGCCCGTCCTGCCGCTGTTCGGAATCATCCTGGGCGGCTCAGCCGCTCTGGGGATGATCGTGTGGAGGGGGATTTGGATGTGGCTTCTCACCAGGAGAAGATAGCGAACAGAAATCCGTCAGAATCATCTGGCGGATTTATTTTGCCCCGCCTTGGGCGCGTTCGCGTCTTGCGCAGATTCCTTTGCAGTTTCCACAAACGGATTCGGGACGGCGGTTTTGTCTTCGACGCGGAATTCGCATTTCATGCACCACATGGGACCTGTTGGCATGCGGTATTGATTGATTTCCACGCTTCCACATTGGGGGCATTTGAGTTGCAGTTTTTTCATTCCCGTTCATCCAAGAACTTCATTAGCGCCTGGTTGAATTCCTGCGGACGCTCCACGGGCGTAGCGTGGCGCGAGTCGGGGATGACCACGAGCCGCGCGCCCTGAATTTGCGCGGTGTACGCTTCTTTGGCCGAGACGGGCGAGTAGTCCTGGTCGGCGGCGATGATCAGCGTGGGACATCGGATCGAGCCGATGTGCGCGGTCACGCTCCAGCCGACCAAGGCGCGCATCGCATCCAAATAGGCGCGTTGATTATTTTCCGCCCAACGCGTGACAAATATCTGGCGGATGTCTTCCTGTTCAGGTTTGATGAACAACCGTTTGCTGAGCATCTCGCCCATCTTTTTCATCCCCAGCAATTTGACAATGGCAATCCGTTGCCAGACCATCATGCGGTCCTTGAAGGTGCGGACCAACAATTCAGGCGTGCTGTTCACGATGGTGAGTGACCGGATTGGCAGGGATGCGTCCACCGCCAATTGATACGCGACGCCGCCTCCCAGCGACAGGCCAACGATGTGCGGATTCTCGATCCCCAGCGCTTTCAACAAGCCGACGGTATCTGCCGCGAACATGGACATTTTGTATGGCCCCGCGGGTTTATCGGACTGACCATGCCCGCGCAGATCGAATGTGATGACCTTGTACGATTTGGAAAACTCCTGCACCTGAAATTCCCAGTCGCGCGTGCTGGAGCCGAGTCCGTGGATGAAGAGCAGCGGCTGTCCCTCGCCGTGGATTTCGTAGTACAGGTTGATTCCGTTGGATTGGATTTTTGGCATGGGGATTTTCTCCTTTCAGAACCAAATTCCAGGCCAAGTCTCGTGTGTTGCCGATCTTTATGAGCCGGGAATGGATGAATCAGCGTTGAAGGGACTTTCCTGCGTAAAATCAGGCAGGTAGTGTTCCCGACTGTCCAATTCCTGAATAAATGCATTCTCAAGACCCAGATCAAGCGCATACTCCGTGATCTCGTTATATTCGG
>JAYRVQ010000394.1:0-7681 GCA_041918465.1 Anaerolineales bacterium | reverse complement strand
TTTTGTCCAAGCCCAGTTCGGTTGTTTTCCCCGCCGACGTCGAGTCCCGCATCCGCGCTGAATTCCCGAATCTTGTTGCGGGAGTGCTCGAAGCCCCGCAGTAAAGGCCTTGCCGCGAATTACGCTATTTTTCGCGAATTGGATTTAAAAAAATTCGTGACATTCGTGAAATTCGCGGCTAAGAATTTTGACTTCGCCAAAAAGGATATCCAATGAAACTCTTCTTTGCCACCGACGTGCATGGTTCGGAAATCTGTTGGAAAAAATTCATCAGTGCCGCCAAATTTTACGAGGCCGATACCCTCATCCTCGGCGGTGACATGACAGGCAAGGCCATCATCCCAATCATCGCGCAGGGCGGGGACAAATACAAAGTCACCCTGCTCGAACAGGAGTCCATGCTTGAGGGCAAAGAAGCTGTGGATAAGATGGTGGCGACGATTCAGAACCGCGGCTACTATCCGTATGTGACAACACCTGACGAGGTGAACGAAATCTCCTCGACACCAGGCCGCTCGGATGCGCTCTTCATGGACCAGGTGATGGCTACCGTTGCCCGTTGGATGGACTACGCCGACGCGAAACTCGCGGGGACGGGCATCCGCTGTATGGTCTGCCCGGGCAACGACGATGTCTTCGAGATCGACGCGGCCATCGCGGCGTCGAAGTCGGTGCGAAGCGTGGAGGGACAGGTCATCCAACTCGACGAGCATCACGAGATGGTCAGTTCGGGCTGGACAAATCCAACTCCGTGGGATACGCATCGCGAGGAACCCGACGAGACTTTGTTGGCGCGCATCGAGGCGGTCATCGCACAGGCGAAGAATCCCGCCAACGCGGTGTTCAATCTCCACGCTCCTCCTTATGGAAGCGGACTCGACGAGGCTCCCGAGTTGACGAAGGACCTGCGTCCCGCGTACGCTGGGCGTTCACTCGTCCCCGTGGGGAGCAAGTCGGTGCTGAAAGTCATTGAAAAATACGAGCCGATCCTTGGCCTGCACGGACACATCCACGAGGGCAAGGGCACGCGCAAATTCAAGAAGACCCTGTGCATCAACCCTGGCTCGATGTATGAGCAGGGCGTGTTGCATGGGGCCGTTGTGGAATTGAAGCCGAATAAAGTCGGTAATTATGTTTTGACAACAGGGTAGGGCAGATTGCCAATTCGCCCTACAAAGAAAGGAGTGCCTATCGATAATTTCTTTTCAAACACAAAGAGCGCGGAGGCTCGAGGAAAAGCAAAAAATAGACAACTTTTCCCCTTTGTGTACTTTGTGTCCTTCGTGTTTAGGCTCTTTCACAAATTTTCAGGAGAGCCACAAAATTTTGCAAAGGAGAATGCAGATGAGTGAAGTCAACCTTTTTGTCCGCAAGGCAAGCGGACTTGTCCGAGCCTGGTCAGTGTTCGACGCGTTCATTTACGCGACATTCTCGATCAACCTGATCACGCTCGGCCTTTTCATTTTCTCGTACTGCTGGTACTTTGGCGGCAGTCTTGGCACGGCGGTGGTTGTCGGTGGTATTTTCACCATCTTCGAAGTCATCGTTTATGCCAGCTTGATCTCGGCCATGCCACGCGCAGGCGGTGACTACGTCTGGCAGAGCCGCATCCTCGGACGCGGCGTCGGCTTCCTACTCAGTGTCACAGGCTGGTGGTTCATCCTGTGGCTGTGGGTGCCTCTCTACGGCCAGATTCTCACCTATGAATTTCTCACGCCAATGGCCGCCCTGCTCGGCGCGCCTGAAGCCGCGCTCTGGCTCACTGGCACGCCCATGGGCTTGCTGGTCGGCATGTTGCTGGTCTGTCTCATCGTGTTCATCTACATTGCCATCGGCATGAAATGGTATGCGCGCGTCCAGAAGGCCAGTTTCTACATGGGTCTCGTCGGCCTGCTGATCGTCTTCGGCCTCCTGCTGTTCAATGACAAGGATTCCTTCATCGCCGCATTCAACGCAGGTATTCCCGCCGTCTATGGCCTGCCTGCGGGCGCGGACTATTACGCCGATACCATCGCGGCAGGGCAGGCGGCAGGCTCCACGTTCGGCTCACTGGGCATGATCGCCTTGGGCGCATCCATGGCCATGGTCCCCATGATGACCTTCTTCAATCTGTGGCCGAACTGGGGTTCCACCCTCTACGGTGAAGTGCGCGGCGCGACGGATTATAAGCGCAACTTCTGGGGCATGGCCGCGGCCATCATCGTGACGGCTAGTCTCGCTCTGATCTTCTTCTGGTTGATCGACAAGACGATGGGCTGGGACTTCTACATCAACGCCAACGGCGCGTTCTGGAGCAACGTTTTCTACGGGACGGCTGTGCCGATTCCCGTCTGGCCGTATCCTGTCCAGTTCGCTTCGTTCCTGACCTCGAGCCGGGCTCTGCAACTGATCATCATCTTCCTCGTTGGGATGTGGTGGTTCGGCTGGAGCGGAACGGTCTTTCTCTCCTCGACGCGCGTCATCTTCGCGGCCGCCCTCGACCGCATGTTGCCCGAGTGGGTTTCCAAGATCGACCCGCGCACCCGCACCCCGATCAACGCGCTCCTGTTGATGGTGATTCCCTCGATCATCATCTCCATTCTCTATGCATGGAACATCCTCAACTTTAAATCCATCGTGCTGGATGCCACTCTCGTCATCGCGGTGACCTTCTTCGGCACCACGCTGGCGGGCATCCTGCTCCCTTGGAAACAGAAGGAAATCTTCGAAGGCTCGCCGATCGCGCGCTATAAGATACCGTCCTGGCTGACCTGGCTGGTCATGTTGCTCTTCACAGCCGCGGCAGGTTACCTTATCTATTTGAGCGTTAATCTCAGCGGGCAGGTCTTCGCTGTCTGGGGCGAGCAGACTGGCTTGACTCAGGCCATCATCGCATTGCTGGCGCTATTGAGCGTGTTCAATGCCGCCTTGCTGGTTTACGTGGTGGTCTTTGTGGGTGGCAAAGTGTTGGCTGGACAGAATTTGCCAGTCATCGTGGCGGCAGGCCTGGTCTTCTTCGCCTTCCTGGACTGGCTGTTGATCGTCTGGTTCTGGGACCCGGGCTATCTATACGGCATCGGTTGGCAGAACACCACCTCGATGGTGTTCATGATCATCATGTACGCGCTGGCCGCGGCGATCTACTTTGGCTTTAGCGCGTATCGCAAGCGCCAGGGCATTGACGTGGACAAGGTCTACAAGGAAATTCCGGTTGAGTAGTGCGGAATCCGCTTCGGGGGCGCGGACGCGTGGGGATGTCCGCGCCCACCCGGAGGTCCTGCGCGAGGCGAAATGTCGCAGGAACAGATTTTCCTGGTCTCCCGATAAAATTGACTTGCTTCGTTGATGATGCTACAATAACTTTCAGTTATGAAAGGAGGTGCGTGCGAAGATAATCATGAAAACGTGGTCGGCGCTCGATCCAAATTTCCCACTTATACAAGGAGATAGAGAGAAATGCGTACCAACAAGCTCGTTTTCAGTTTGATTGTTCTGGTCGTGATTGCAGCCACTCTTTTGACTGCTTGTGGCCCCAAACCGACCCCTGTTCCCACGGAGCCCCCGGTTGCCGCTGATCCAATGGCTGAATTGTATGCCGCTGCGAAGGCGGAAGGCATGCTCTCCACGATCGCACTGCCTCACGACTGGTGCAATTATGGTGGAGTAATCGATGCCTTCAAAGCCAAATACCCAGGGATCGAAGTCAACGAATTGAATCCAGACGCTGGCTCTGGTGATGAAATCGAAGCCATCAAGGCCAACATGGATAATAAAGGCCCGCAGGCTCCCGATGTTGTTGACGTTGGTTTCTCATTTGGCGAGCCGAACAAAGACCTGTTCATGCCCTATAAAGTCTCGACCTGGGACACCATTCCCGATGGGATGAAGAGCGCGGATGGCTACTGGTATGGCGATTACTATGGCGTCATGGCCTTCCTGGTCAACACCGATGTTCAGCCAGATGTTCCCGAGGATTGGGCCGACCTGCTTGATCCGAAATACAAGGGACAGGTTGCGCAGTCCGGTGACCCCCGCACATCCAACCAGGCCATTCAGGCTGTTCAGGCCGCGGCGCTTGCCTTCGGCGGCTCTCTTGACGATGCCGCTCCAGGCTTGCAGTTCTTCGCCGATTTGAATGCGGCTGGCAACCTCATCCCGTTGATCGCGAATAACGGTTTGGTCGCCAAGGGTGAAATCCCCGTTCGCCTCACCTGGGACTACAATGGTCTCGCCGCGATTGACTCTTTTGAAGGCAATCCGAAGGCCGTCCTGGTAATCCCGAAGACCGGCCAGTTCGCTGGTGTGTACGTTCAGGCCATCAGCGCCTATGCGCCGCATCCCAATGCCGCCAAGCTGTGGATGGAATTCCTGTATTCGGATGAAGGTCAGTTGCTGTGGATGCAGGGCTACTGCCATCCTGCCCGTGAAGCCGATATGCGCGCACGCGGCGTTGTTCCCGCAGAGTTGTCAGCCAAACTGCCGGATGTCTCGAAGGCAGTATTCCCCACCGCCGCACAACTCATTGCCGCGAAGGAACTCATCACCACCCAGTGGGATACAGTGGTCGGTGCTGATATCAAGAAAGCCGAATAAGCACGCCTGTAAGATTTATCAAGGTGAGACCCTGCCATTTGGTGGGGTCTCACCTCAGTAGGAAATGCTCTGAGGTAAATTATTATGACCCAGACCACCCTTCAGGTTTCCAAGTTATCCGCCCCAAGATCGAAACTCAGGAATTGGATCGGTGTAGCGCCGTTCCTCTTATTTTCGATTCTTTTTCTCTTCCTGCCTTCAGTGCGCCTGTTCGTTGGCAGTTTTACAAATGCTGAGGGACATTTTACATTTGAGAACGTAATTGAATTGTTTACGCAGCAGTACATTCTGAATTCGTATTTGTTGAGCATCCGGATCAGTGCTGTCACGGCATTGGGCGGCGGTATCTTTGGCCTCTTGCTGGCATATTCTGTAACTGTGGGGGGGTTGCCAAAATCCTTGCGCTCTGTATTGACCACCTTTTCTGGCGTGGCTTCCAACTTTGCCGGCGTCCCTTTGGCGTTTGCCTTTGTCGCCACCCTGGGACGCACAGGTTTTATTACCTCTGTCCTCAAGGATGTGTTTGGCCTTAACATTTATGATGCCGGATTCAACCTGTATAGTTTTTTGGGATTGAGCCTGACATATATGTACTTTCAATTTCCGCTCATGGTGCTGATTATGGCGCCAGCCCTGGATGGGTTGAAAAGAGAATGGCGCGAGGCCGCGGAAAATCTTGGAGCAAATTCATTGCAATACTGGCTGCGGATCGCTTTGCCAATCCTGCTTCCCTCCATATTGGGGGCGATGATCCTTCTGTTTGGAAATGCCTTTGGGGCATATGCCACTGCCTACGCGTTGACAGGTGGACGGTTGCCGCTCATTACGATCCAAATTGGGGCACAGGTGCGGGGAGACGTGCTTCATAATCCCAATCTTGGAAATGCAATGGCGATGGGCATGGTTTTCATCATGGCAATATCGCTGGCGGGCTATTCGTGGCTTCAGGGGAAGACAGAAAGGTGGTTGCGATGAACATAGCGGCACGCGCGAGAAGAATCCCGTTTTGGAGTGCAGTCTGGTTTGCTCTTGGCGCTTTGTATTTTATTTTGCCTTTGCTTGCCACCTTTGAGTTTTCTCTGACCATGGAGCGGGATGCTATCGGTTTTAAGGCCTATGAAAGGGCTTTTGCTGACGAAGAATTCCTGAAAACATTTGGGTATTCTGTTTTTCTGGCAACCATGACGATCATCGCCAGCATTATCCTGATTGTACCGACTGCCTATTGGATTCGTCTGCGCCTTCCCGAAGCGCGCCGGATCGTTGAATTCATCACCCTGCTTCCGTTCGTGATTCCGGCCATCATCCTCGTGTTTGGATTGATCCGGGTCTATAGTTCCCCCTTCAATGTTCCGTTTACGGAAGTGACCATTTTGGAGCCCCTGACGAATTTCAAATTTGGCACTAATGTACTAATTATCGGTGGTTACATGGTTCTGGGCCTGCCTTACATGTATCGGTCTGTGGATACCGGCATGCGCACGGTGGATGTGCGAACGCTGACCGAGGCCGCACAAAGCCTTGGAGCCAGTTGGTATACGATCATTGTACGTGTGATTCTGCCGAATATCCGGACAGCATTATTGAGCGGCGCGTTGTTAACTTTTGCCATTGTTGTAGGCGAAGTTGTCCTTGCTTCATTCCTGGGCGTTCCCGCGTTCGGCCCATATCTCTTTTTACTGGGCCAGCACCGCGCATACGAACCCGCTGCGCTTACATTCACCACTTTTCTGCTAACCTGGGCCGCGATGGGAATCATCCAGTTGGTAACTGGCGGGCAGGGTCAGACCACAGGCGCGCACTAGACTATTTTGGAGAATCGCATGGCACACCTTTCACTTTCCAATGTTTCAAAACACTTCGGAGACTTTTCCGCTGTCAGCAACTTCAACCTGGAAGTGGAAAGAGGAGAATTCGTCTCTTTTCTTGGACCTTCGGGCTGCGGCAAAACAACCACCCTGCGGATGATCGCGGGATTTGAAATTCCCTCAACAGGCAAAGTATCCATCCACAATGTGGATATCACAAATAAAGCGCCCAGCCAGCGAAATGTGGGCATGGTCTTTCAAGCCTACGCACTCTTTCCAAACATGACCGTCGCGCAGAATATTGGCTTTGGCCTGCGTATCCGCAAGGAGCCGGAAGACGCTGTAAAAAAGCGCGTTTCTGAAATGCTTGCACTCATCAATCTTGAAAAAAAAGGGGACAGCTACCCCTATCAGCTTTCCGGCGGACAGCAACAACGCGTCGCGCTTGCAAGGGCCCTGGCAATTCGGCCTGAAGTGCTCCTGCTGGATGAACCTCTTTCCGCCCTGGATGCAAAAATCCGCGTTTCCCTGCGCGCCGAAATTCGCGCCATCCAACGCGAATTGGGAATTACGGCCATTTATGTGACGCACGATCAAGAGGAGGCCTTGTCCATATCAGATCGTATTGTTGTAATGCGGGAAGGGGAGATGGAGCAGGTGGGCACGCCCTTCGAGATTTACAACTTTCCCCAAACGGCCTTTGTTGCGAGTTTTGTCGGGACGTTGAACAGTTCAGATGCGGAAGTGGTTGATCCTGAAAATGGCGTTGTCAGCCTGGACGGTGTCCGCTTTGTAAGCGCCGAAGACTTGAAAAGCCGCAAACAGGGTGACAAGGTCCGCATGTCCATTCGCCCGGAACGCTTCAGCTTTGCGTCTGAGCAAAAGAAGGACAATATATTGGATTGCACCATTGAAAATATTACTTTCCTCGGCTCGGTTGTGCGCATCCAGGTGAAGATTGGCAACACCAAATTCAACATGGACACTTTCAATAATCCCTTCCTTGAACTGCCAAAGATCGGCGATAAGGATCAAGTTACCTGCTCGAAAGAAGCGGTGCTTGTACTGGACAGTTGATTGGTCAACGTCCCGCAGACAAAAAAATCTGTGGGACGTTTTGATTCCGGAGAATGGCTGGCTTATTCGCCAATGATTTTTACCAGCACACGCTTTCGCCTGCGTCCATCGAACTCGCCGTAGAAGATCTGCTCCCAGGTGCCGAAATCCAATTCCCCGTTCGTCACCGCGACAACAACCTCGCGGCCCATTACCTGACGTTTCATGTGTGCGTCGGCGTTATC
>JAYRVQ010000393.1:0-3348 GCA_041918465.1 Anaerolineales bacterium | reverse complement strand
GTCAACAGGCAGGCGAGTGGCTTCATCAGTTCACGGACGGAAATTTCACCCTGCTCACCGCGCCGCATCAGGAAGCCACTGAAAAGGAAATCAAAAAGGGTTTCACGAAGAAGAAAGGCCGCGCACGATCTGCTTGACCAGCCCCGGCCCGCGATACACCAATCCCGTATAGACCTGCACCAACGCCGCACCTATTTCGATGCGGCGTTTTGCATCTTCAGGACTCATGATTCCGCCCGCGCTGACAATGGGGATGCGACCGTCCACGCGTTTCACAATCTGACTCAACGCCGCCTCGCTCTTGACCCTGAGCGGACTGCCGCTCAATCCGCCGCTCTCACTCTGACGCGCGGACCGCAGTCCCTCGCGCGCCAGAGTCGTGTTCGTGGCTATGACGCCGTCCATGCGCGTTTGCAGGATCACGCTGAGGGCGTCGTCCAACTCTGAAGGGGTCAAGTCCGGCGCGAGTTTGACAAGAAGCGGAATTCGTTTTTCCAGTTTCGCCTCCTCCATTTGACGTTGCGCGTGGAGTTGGGTCAGCAGTCCCTCCAACGCGGCGCGTCCCTGCAAGTCGCGCAGTCCCACTGTGTTGGGTGAACTGACGTTGATGGTCAAATAATCGGCATGTGGCGCGAATTCCTCCAGCAGACCGAGATAATCAAGCACTGCCTCCTCGTTGGGTGTGGATTTATTTTTGCCAAGATTGATCCCCAGCACCACGCCCGATTTTTTAGGTCTGCGTCCGAGGCCGAGTTCGAACACGCTCATTTTCCGAACGGGATTCAACTGTTTGCGCACGTAGGCCGAGCCGCGGCTGGGAAATCCCATATGGTTAATGACGGCCTCATCCTCCGCGAGACGGAACACGCGCGGTTTCGGATTCCCGCTTTGTGGCATCGGCGTTACTGTGCCAACTTCAATGTGACCAAAGCCCAATATACCCAGGCCTTTGATGGCGAGCGCGTCCTTATCGTAACCCGCCGCGAGGCCGACGGGATTCTTGAACGTTAGCCCGAAAGCAGTGACAGGTTTGGACGGGAATTTGTACAACGGTTCAATGAACCAAAGTGCGAGGGGGATGCGTTGCAGGACGCGCAGCGTGTTCAGGGTGAGTGCGTGCGCAGTCTCGGCATCCAGGCGGAAGAGGAGTGGGCGGAAGAGACGATACATTATGGCACGCTGAATATCCAGAAATCGTGCGAGTCGAATGCCGATTCAAATTGCCGCAACTGTCCCAGCGGGTAGAGCGCCTGCAACAGCGCCAACGCCTCGGCATCATCCATTCTCACCATGAAGATCTTTGGCCCAATATTGCCCACAGTCTTGGGCAGATCCTCGCGCGGCACGGCAATGTCCCGTCCCGGCAGTCCCGCCCAAATGGGTGGCAGGCGTGTATCCACCCAGTGCGTGTATGGCACAACCCACACATTTTCCGCAGGCACGCCTCTTTGAATGGCGTCCTTCATGATGGCGCCCATCTCAGACGTGTTCCACGCGCTTTCAGTATATTGATTATTGTAATCACGGAAGACGAGATCATAATTCTGGATGCTCGACAGGACGAGCAGGATTCCCGCGAGGCTCCACGCGATAACTCCCCGCTTCTTTCTCGACCCCAGGCCTGTCATCAGGCCATCCAGCCCGATTCCCACGATCAGGAAGGCCGGGACGATGGCTCCCGCGGCCCGATTCAGGGACGGATTCTCCGCGGGAAAAGCCAGTGACAGGATGGATGGCATCTGCGTCAGCGGGACCGCGAGGAGGATGAGGAGGTCCGTCCATTGGCGTGTGCGGATGTAACGCGCCGTCAGCAGGAAAACACCCAATAGAAACAGCACGCCGCTCACCACATCCAGCGCGGGGCGCCTGGGGACGGAATGTACCCAGATTCCGCCATTGTCCCAATTGAATTCCTTCAACGCGTTCCACAAATTGCTGAGAAATATCTGCCAGGCCGGTCCGGGCAGGGGACGTTCAATGGATCCCAGCCGCGAGAAGGCGCGAAACCCGAACATGTCGGGAAATTCCACCGCGTAGCGCGCCAGCGGGATGAAGAAGACCCACGCGGTGAGCGCCAGTAATCCCAACCAGAGCAGGGTCTGCTTGCGGACGGTTTTATCGCGCACGTGCAGGAGATAAATGCCGACAAGCGCAACCACCACGAGCGGCATGATTCGGAAGGGCATGTAACCATGCAGGCCGAGGCCAAGCGCCACGCCCGCCAGGATGAAGTCATTGCGTTGCTGGCGTCGCAGACCGCGAATAAGATAGTACAGTGTCGGAGCAACGAACAGTGGGTAGAACGAGATACGCAAAGCAAAACGCTCAATGACGTTCGGCCAGTAGGCGATGCCTGCGAAGGCCACCGCCAGGAGGCCGATGCGTGCGCTTCCCATCTCTTTGCCGAGCAGGTAAAGATAAGGAAGCATTAACAACCCGCCGATGACCGCCGAAATCTTGATGGTGAGGAATGAAATGCCCGTGAACCCCGCCACCAATGCGGACAGGTAAATGTACAGCGGTTCACGTCCGGTATTGCGCGGGAAGAATATGGAATACTTTCCGTTGGTGATATCCAACACATCCCACAGTTTCTCGGCGTGGTCACTGGTCATTTCAGGGACAACTGTCTCGAGACGATAGAAGCGGAAGAAGAATATCAGCGCGATGACCGCCAGCACAAGCAGTATGACAGGAATGTTTTTGTCCGAACGGGCGAAGGAAGATGTGATCTTTTTCCACAGGAACTGCGGTTCCTTCAGCCAAAACGCGCGGATGTGCAGGAAGATCGCCAGCGCCCACACGCTCAAATTCAGGCCGGTAAACGTGTTGCTTGGAGTGTCTGTGATTAAATTACTCCCGAACAAATAAAATGCCAACGCGCCAAACAGCATCGAAAGGATGAACGTCCCGCCGCGCACCGTGAGCGGATCTGTGTTGACCCGTGAGGCAGGCAGGGGCGCGGATGTCAACTCGCCGCGCAGGAATGCCCAGATCCCCAGTCCCAGCGCGGCCAGGTACAGGAAGACGCCGAGGATGGCATTCCGATCCGGCGGTTCAAACATGCGTTGGGCCGCGAGGGCGATGACCAGCATCAGCAGGGAGCGCCAGGGAAAGGCGCTTTTGGATTGAAGGTTGTCAACTTCTGCCGAGATGGGTTCGCCAGCCTCAACGAATTCTGGCGCGGGGACTTCGATCATCTGAGTCGTGTCGGCGCGGTCAGCCCAGGCGCGCAGGAAGGTCGAGAAGGATTTCCAGTCTTTGAAAATGGATTTGACGTAGTCGAGGACGGTGGGTTCGGTCATCGTTGCATTCACCAATTAAATTGGATTGTTTTTTACTTCCGCC
>JAYRVQ010000392.1:0-6521 GCA_041918465.1 Anaerolineales bacterium | reverse complement strand
TTTTACATGCTATTTTGTTTTCTGGTCTTTACCCTTTGGACAACATCCGGCCCTTCAATATTAGCCTTTAATTCAATCCATTCAATGTTCTTGGCAAGGATAGCATCCCTTACTATTCTTTCCCTAGTAGATAATGTGGATACCCCTGTTTTGATTTCTACAAACACAATTCTCTTTACATCGCCATCGCTCAAGCCATCGAAGACAACCAAATCGATGGGGCTTCCGATAAATCGAGCATCCGTGGGATTAAATCCAAATCCTGGTAAATATGGAACCATGTGCTCGGTCATTTTGCCCATTGTCACTGATTGACTTTTGTCGATTGCGTCTTTTCTGATTTCTTTCTCGGCTTCCGCTTTCCATTGTTCCAAGCTGTTTGTAGCTTCTTTGCTCAGAACTTCCCAAATTTGACGCTTGGCATTTTCCAGTTCGTCGGTGCGCCATTTTATGAGTTGTTGTTGCGCCTCTTTGATAGCTTCTCCTCGTACTCCCTCCAGCATTTGTTGCTTTATCTGGATGAGTTCATTTTCCTGCCATTTTCGTACCTCTTCCTGCATTTCTTGAATCACCTGCCCTTTTGCCGCGTCATAAGTTTGCTGTCGAACAGAATTCAATTCCTGTTCCTTCCACGTTTGCAATTGTTCCTGAGCTTGTTTAAAGGCTATATTTCCCTGTTCTTTTATTTGATTCAGAAGAACTGATTTAGTTGCGGATGATGCCCAAAAATAGCCAATTACCGCAGCTAAAATTGCTACAAATATCAATACAAGGGCGAATAGAAAAAACAGGATGCCAAAGTTATCCATTCTTCACCTGCCTGTGCTTGATGATGTTATCCCTACTTTAGCACAAAATACCCCCTCCGTCACTACGTGACACCTCCCCCAAATCCAAAGGATTTGGGGAGGGACGGGGAGGGGCCTACACCTTCATCATCCAAATCATATTCTGAATCCACATTGCCAGTAACAGCAGTGCAATCGGAGCAAACGATAATCCCGAAAGGATGGCGGCCAGCGTGTTTTTCCGCCTGGCGAACGCGATCCACGCGGCGATGACGAGGATCAACGGGATGATCGGGTATGCCCAGACCAACAGCACGAACGTCCATGCTTCTGCCGTCACGCCCGAGTCGAAGGCCATGACGGACAGTCCCGCCATGAGGAGCCAGAATACCAGCGAGCCGAGCATCAGCAATTGCGAGATGATCATCCAAATCAAAAGCCCAGTGCGCTTGGGTTTGGGAGTGGTTTCGGTCATTTGCATTCTCCATTAAAAAGATGTGCCAACTTTAGCATAAAACACCCCCTCCGTCACTCCGTGACACCTTCGCGAAGCACACTGTAAAGTGCCCCCATTTTCTGTGAAAATGGGGGAGGCTGGGTGGGTGTCTTGTGTTACCATTCCTCGCATGGACTTTTCCCCCATTACCCCCGACCTCTTCATCGGTACGACGCCCTCCGCGGATGATTACCCGCGCCTGCGCGACCTGGGCGTACGCCTCGTCATCAACATGCGCTTCGAGCATCCTCCCTTTCCCGATCCGCATCCCGCGCCCATCCACCTGCTCTGGTTGCGGACGATTGACAGCCCCTTCTTTCCCATCCCCGTCCGCAAACTGATTCGCGGCGCGCAGGCCGCGCTCGAGACGATCCGCGACGGCGGCAAGGTTTACACCCATTGCGCGGGCGGACGTCACCGTGGCGTGGCTATGGGCGCGGCCGTTCTCATCGCGCAGGGACACGATCCGCACGCGGCGATGACTTTGATCGCCGAGCGCCGTTCCATTGCCGACCCCTTCGCCTTTTACATCCGTCCGCGCATCTTGAAATTTGCAAGCAAGTGGGCCAACTTAAAAGCATAGGGACGACATTTCGTCGCCTGAGTCTGCGGATGTGTTGAAATAGGATAGAATCAACTTCAAAAGGAGAATGCCATGAAACTGCGAAATTTGTACCTGATCAATTCGGTGATCTGCCTGGTCTTTGCGGTCGGCCTGCTGTTGATGCCGTCCATCATGCTCAACTTGTTTGGGATGGATTACACCAAAGATGCCGCCATGCTCGGACAGTTGATCGCCGTGGAACTGGTGGTGGGCGGCCTGATCACCCTGCTGGCGCGTGACGTGACCGACGCAAAAGCGCACACTGCCATCAATACCGGCAACATGATCGCGGGCGTGCTGGGAATTGTGGTCGCGCTGAACGGCACGCTGACGGGCGTATTTGGCTGGTTCGGTTGGGTGATTCTGGCGGTATATGTCTTTGTGGCTGTCGCGTTCGCGTACTTCCAGTTCTTTGCGCCACCCGAATAATAGTTTCAAGCTTACGGGCCGCTCCGCGAGGGGCGGCTTTTTTGTTGCGGCGGAAAGCATTGGAAGAGGGTAAAATGTGACCCAGCCCATTTATTGGTAAAGGACGGCTCCATGAGTAATCTCCCTTCGGGCACGGTTACATTTTTATTTACCGACATTGAGGGTTCGACAAAACTTTGGGAACGGTATCCCGAAGCGATGAAACCCGCGCTTGCAAAGCACGATTCGAACTTGAGGGAGGCGATTGAATCAAATCACGGACAGATCATCAAAACCACGGGGGATGGAGTCCATGCGGTATTCTCGACAGCGCTGGACGGAATCAACGCCGCGCTTGGCGCGCAACGCAATTTCGAGGCTTCCAAGTTCCTGGAAAACTCGGAAGTCTCGTTGCGCGTGCGAATGGGACTTCATACAGGCGAAGCGGAACTACGCGATGGCGATTATTACGGGCAATCGCTCAACCGCGCGGCGCGCATCATGTCCATTGGACATGGCGGGCAAATTTTGCTTTCGGAAGTTACCGCGCAGGTGGCGCGAGAGCATTTACCTGTGGATACAAATCTCATTAACCTTGGCAAACATCATCTTAAAGGCTTGGTTCAACCTGAACAAATCCATCAACTCGCCGCACCTGACTTGCAAAAAGAATTTCCCGCGCTCACATCCATTGGGACGGCGACAAACAATCTCCCCACCCAACTTACATCTTTCATCGGGCGTGAACGCGAATTAAGAGAAGCCAAAGAAAAACTTAAATCGGCAAGACTATTGACTCTGATTGGTCCAGGCGGGACTGGTAAAACGCGTCTCTCGTTACAACTCGCGGCGGAGGCGCTTCCCGATTTCAGTGACGGAGTCTGGCTCGTGGAGATGGCTCCGCTCGCCGACCCTGCGCTCATTTTGCATACCATCGCCTCCGTTCTTAACGTGCGCGCGCAAATGGGAATGCAGTTGAAGGATATTGTCATTGATTACCTGCGCGCGAAAAATCTTTTGCTCATTCTCGATAACTGCGAACATCTCGTCGAAGCCTGCGCGCAAATGACGGATCATTTTTTGCATCACGCGCCAAACATGAAGATTATCGCCAGCAGTCGCGAGGCGCTCGGCATTGGCGGGGAAACCGTCTACCGTGTGCCATCTCTTTCGTTGCCGAATCAGGCTGAGGCGTCGCGTGAAGCGTTGGCGGGAATTGCGTCGATTCAACTTTTTGTGGAACGGGCGCGGGCGGCGAATCCAAAATTTGATTTGACAGAAAAGAACGCCTCTTCCGTCGCCCAAATCTGCCGCCGTCTCGATGGCATTCCCCTTGCTTTGGAATTAGCCGCGGCGCGTGTGACGGTTTTCCCTGCTGAGCAAATCGCATCACGTCTTGATGACCGCTTCAAATTATTGACAGGCGGCTCGCGCACTGCATTGCCGCGCCAACAGACTCTGCGGGCATTGATCGATTGGAGTTATGATATGCTCAGCGAAGACGAGCGCGCATTATTGCGACGACTCTCCGTCTTTGCAGGCGGCTGGGTGTTTGAAGCCGCCGAATCAATTTGCAACGACCTGGATGTGTTGAACTTGCTGACTCAACTCGTCAACAAATCTTTGGTGACGATGGATGAAGAAGGCGATGAGCCGCGTTATCGTTTGCTGGAAACCGTGCGCCAGTATGCGCGCGACAAATTAATGGAAGCGGGCGAAGCGGAACAAATGCGAAATCGTCATCTCGATTATTTTGTTCAACTGACAGAGATTGCAGAACAGGAACTTTTAGAAAGCACGGCGTTGACCTGGGTCAACAGGCTGGAAGAAGAATACGACAACCTGCGCGCTGCATTCGAATGGGGCATGGAAAATAATGTGCTGGCTGTTTTGAAAATGGCTTACTCGTTACAATATTTTTGGTACAGGCGCGGATACGAAACCGAAGGATGTAAATGGGTGAAAGAAGCCTTGGAGCGCCTACAAAGTTTACCTGCCGTGGAAGGCGATCCTTCGATAAGCTCAGGTGCGCGCGAACGAATGACAGTTGCCGCCAAAGCCTGGCAGGCTATGGCGTTTCTGGCATCCAGCCGGGGCGATTTTTCGAATGCAATTGCGGCATCCAGAAAATGCGAGGAGTTGGCGCGCCAGACTGGAGATAAACGTCTGCTGGCAACCGTGCTTGCATTTGGGGCTTCTTCAAAGATGATGTCTGGCGGCGACCCTGCCTATGCCAATGAGGTGATGGATGAAGTTCTCAGCATCGCTCGCGAAGCTGATGATCCCTTTGCGTTAAGCATGGCATATGGCATGATTGGCATGCACTTGCTATGGAACGATCCTGACCCCACGAAGGGCAACGAATATGTATCGAAAGGGCTTGCCCTGCTAAAAAACACTCCACATCATTTTTGGCAGACGATGTTTCTTTTTGGGTTGGGGATGATGGCAAGGTTTCAAGGACGTTTTGACGAGGCTCGCGAGCGCTTCACTCCCCTGCTGGCGGTTTTTCGCGACATGGGCGACCAGCGCCGCACGAATATGATCCACAGCGAATGCGCCCACATGGAACGGCTGGAGGGGCGTCACGACAAAGCCGAATCCATGTACCGCGAGACCATCCTCGAATGGCAGAGACTCGGTCACCGCGCCGCGGTTGCCAATCAATTGGAATGTTTTGCATTCATTGCAAAAGTCCATGAACAGCCTGAACGCGCCATCAAACTACTCGGCGCGGCGGAAGGGTTACGTGAAATCATCAAGATTCCCATGAGCGAGATGGAGCAGGTCGAATACGACCGCGAAGAGGCGGACTTGAAAGTAAATTTGGGTGAAAAAGAATTTACTTCGCTTTGGGCGGAGGGCAAGTCCATGACGATGGAACAAGCGATCCAGTTTGTGCTGGAGCATGGGAGCAAATAGCCTTTCGAGGTTTTCAACGAAGCAATGTCCGCCATCCAGCGCTGTTACCTTCCTCATTCCGAAATTCACTATTTGATGCCTTTCTTCCTAAAAGGCATTTGAAAGGCAAATGAATGACAAAGAAAAAGAAGACTTTCAATCCCCAGGAGTCCATCGCCCGCGAAGCGCAGGCATGGAATTCCATTGCTGATGGTTGGCATGATTGGATCCCAAAGATGCGTGAATGGTATTTGCCCGCAACAGATCTGATGCTCGATCTCGCGCGTCTTGAGATTGGGAGCCGCGTCCTGGACATTGCGGCAGGGGATTGCGATCAATCCATCGCGGCTTCCAGACGCGTTGGTCCTACAGGTCATGTGCTGGCTATTGACATAGCAGGGGAGTTGCTGGAGCTTGGGGCAAAATTTGCTCGGGAGTCCGGTTTTCAGAATATCGAAACCCGAGTCATGGACGGCGGCAACCTTGACCTGCCAGAATCTTCCTTCGACGCGGTCATCTGCCGGTTCGCTTTGATGTACTTAGATGATCCTGTGAGCGGACTTCGCGGAATGAAACGCGTTTTGAAACCCAATGGGCGAGTTTCAGTTGTTGTCTACGGGGTAAATGGAAGCCCAGAGTTCGCGCGTGCGGTGTCGGTCGTCCGTCAGCGGCTAGGGATTCCGCAAGTACAGTCACCCGCTCACAGCTTGGGAGAAGAGGCGGTACTGCGTCAAAGTTTGGTTGAAGGTGGATTCAGCGAGATAGAACTACACGCCCTGGACCTCCCAATGCGTATGGCCTCCGCCGAGGAATGTGTCCGCTATCTTCAAGCCACATCTCCCACTCTGAAGGAATTAACTTCGCATCTTTCTCCAGATGATCGCAAGAAAATTTGGAGTGAAGTGCAGGAAACCCTGGCTGTATTTGAAGGGGAAAGGGGCTTTGAGGTTACGCACAAGGTTATCGTGGCTGTGGGAAGCGCGGCTTGATAAAATCGTTCCGATTTTAGAGTCAAAATGGTGATTTATACGAATCGCATAACAATAAAACAAGAAGCAAGGCCGATGACGATCATCCTCGAAACAAAACGACTTCTCCTCAGGCATCTCATCATGGATGACTTGAATGATCTGTTCAGGTTATACAGCAATCCCGAAATCCGAAAGTATTTCCCCGAAGGCGTTTTGAACTATGCAGACACAAAAGAAGAATTGGAATGGCACATGCACGGACATCCCAAACATCCCGAGTTGGGACTGTGGGCAACGATCCACAAGGAAACGGGCAAATTCATCGGCCGCTGTGGCTTGCTCCCGTGGACAAT